>JAIDVZ010000001.1 GCA_029059365.1 Opitutales bacterium
ATATTATCTACATTCCCTTCATTATTTTGTATAAAATCGTTAAGCCTAACAATAAAGTTGTTAAGTTCCGAAGATTCGCCGTCTAATACCCATTCAACACGGTTCACCAGATATTGGATAGCTTTATTTATTTGATCTACATCTGTAACGCTATACGAGTGTTCCTCATCCCTCACACGAACGTTTCCAGAAATTACAAATATGTCGTTATCCTTTATTTTGTAACCTATACGATCGAAATTGTCTGGGAAACAGTTCATTTGAAAGATAGCATTACCGGTATCTACTTGAAAAAATACCCAAACTCTACCGTCTTTCTTGGTAAATTTTTTCGTAACTCCATTTATTATCCCACATATTCTAAAATTTGCACGATCTGCTAAACCCTCTAAATTACCACTTACAGGATCGTTAATCGCTGTACAAATTTCCTTATATTCGGCCATTGGGTGCCCAGATACATAAAACCCAAGCATCGCCTTTTCGTTTTTAAGCTTATCGAACTTTGACATTGCACGACCACTTGTGTCTATAGAAACAATTGCATTGCACGAATCAAATACATCAAACAGCGATATTTGCCCGCTAAATTTTTCTTTTTGAGCATTGTTCGCTTCCTGCAAAATATTTGGTAGAGAATCGATCAAGTGTTGCCTATCAATCTTAAAAGAATCAAATGCTCCACTCAAAATAAGTGATTCAAATACCCGTTTATTTACTATTCGGGTATCTATAGACTGCGAAAACTTTATAAAATTCTTAAAATTTCCATGCTTTTCACGCTCGGATATTATATTGGCCGCAGCTATATCCCCAACGCCCTTAATAGCAGATAATCCAAATCGAATATAACTTTCAGTATCCGATACATATGGTGTAAACTCGCTAAAGGACTGGTTAACATCTGGCCCAAGTACAGAGATGTTCATCCTTGCAGCTTCATTAATAAATAGCTCTATCTTTTCCGCATTACCAAGATCACACGACATCAGGGCAGCCATAAATTCCACCGGAAAATGCGCTTTTAAATATGCAGTTCGATATCCAATCACAGCATAAGCGTCTGCATGTGACTTATTAAACCCGTAACCGGCAAATTTTTCGAGAACAGAAAAAATTTCTTCTGCCTTTTTACGAGAGATTTTATTATGTTCCCATGCACCATTTATAAAAACCTCGCGCTGTGCATTCATGACCTCAACCTTCTTTTTACCCATTGCACGACGTAAAATATCGGCTTGGCCAAGCGAATATCCAGCTATAACCCGAGCAGCCATCATCACCTGCTCTTGGTACACAATAATTCCAAAAGTTGATTTACAGACATCCTTCAGTAATGGATGAGGATATTTTATTTTCGTTGGGTCCTTCTTCCCGGCAACATATTCTGGAATCCATTCCATTGGGCCTGGACGGTACAATGCGCTCAATGCACTGATTTCTTCGATGCTTGAAAACCCAAACTGCCGGCACCAACGCTGTATCCCTGCAGATTCAAACTGAAACACCCCGATCGTTTCGCCCGAATTCATCAAATCAAATGTAGCTTTATCGTCCAACGGAATTTTAGAAATATCAAAATTTTCATACCCTTTTCGTCGTCGGATACTACGTTCAGCCAGATCAATCACCGTTAATGTTTTCAGACCCAAAAAATCCATCTTAAGAAGCCCAAGCTCCTCAACCGCCTCCTTCGCATATTGCGTGGTCAAAGCACCTTCTTGAAGAGTGACTGGGATTAACTCATCTGCTGGTTTATCAGAAATAATTATTCCACATGCATGGGTCCCAATATTACGCACCATCCCTTCTAACACCAAACATTCATTTATGATTTTTGCAATTAATGGATGATTTTCTTGCTCCATACGAAGCTCGGGCGACCTCGCCAATGCGTCGCTCAATGTGACATGCAAATCATCTGGAACAAGTTTTGCTAAACGATTAGCTTCCTCGTAGGGTATATCGTATACCCGGCACACATCGCGTAGCACCATCTTCGCTCCTAATGTTCCAAAAGTGATGATATTCGCAACATGATCTTTGCCATATTTGCTACGGACATAATCGATAACATCCGATCGGCGATTCATACAAAAATCGATATCAAAATCTGGAGGCGATACTCGTTCTGGGTTTAAAAATCGCTCGAACAACAAACCAAACCTTATTGGATCGATATCCGTTATTTCAAGCAAGTAAGCAAGCATACATCCTGCACCGGATCCACGTCCAGGCCCCACAACTACACCATGTTTTTTGGCCCAATTTACAAAATCCCAAACGATCAAGAAATAATCAACAAAACCAGTTTTCTCTATAACCGATAATTCATAATCGAACCTGTCACATAAATTGACTGGATTATAAACATCAGATTGATCAACCTTGAGGGAACGATCAACGGAGTGGTAATCGACATCGTACCTATTTTTCAATCCTTCTACACATAATGCTCTGAGTTGTTCTGTGTTCGATTTGTAGCAAGAATTGCCCGTAAATATAGGATAATGATTTTCCCCATATGGCATTTCAAACTGACACATATCGGCTATAATTAGCGTATTATCAAGCGCATCTTGATGATCCTTAAACATAACCGCCATCTCTTCCCGAGATTTTATATAAAACTGATGATAAGGCATTCTCATGCGATCTTCATCAAAATTTTTCGTACCAGTCTGTATGCATAACATGGCATCATGGGCTTCCCAATCCGTTTGATCAACATAGTGAGCATCATTTGTAGCCACAACACGCAAATCGTTTTCTTTGGCTAAAGAGAACAGTTTGGGCAGTATCTGCTTCTGCTCTGGAATGTCGTGATCCTGTACTTCAACAAATAAATCATCTTTTCCAAAAATTTCTATTAATTCTTGAAGCCCAGATTGGGCAAATTCATCACGCCCATTGAGCAACATTTGTGGGACATATCCTTGTAAACAAGCAGTCAAACAGATCAACCCAGAATGATATTGCTCCAGTAAATCAAAATTAATTCGTGGTCTATAGTAAAATCCATCGACATGCGCAGTCGACACCAACTTACATAAATTTCGATATCCTTCCAAATTTTTAACCAGCAAAATGGTATGGTAAAGCGGGTATTTCACACGCTCGGTAATATCGTCATGAAAAAGAGTATAACATTCGCAACCAATAATCGGTTTAATTGAATATTTTCTAGCATTTTTTATGAAATCCGGAACACCAAAAACGTTGCCATGATCGGTTATTGCTATCGCCGGCATCTCAAGATTTTTAGCCTTTTGAAACAACCGATCCATCCGGCATGCTCCATCCAATATGCTATAATCAGTATGTACATGCAGATGCACAAAATTGTTTCCGCTCATCCGGTGAATCTGATCAATTATTCCAAATCGATGCAAGCATTTTCAAACAACAGGCAAAACAAAAGAGGCGCAAACTAACCAACTCAGACCATCGCTCCTCTTTGTTTTTACTTTAACATACTTATTTTAAACAATTTTAGTAAATTAAGGAATTATTAATTATTCAATTGGCATTCGTCCAATCTATCTCCGAATAATCCAGCGCATGGATTAGGTGTAGGCGTTGGGGTTGC
>JAIDVZ010000010.1 GCA_029059365.1 Opitutales bacterium
ACATTTATCATTGTATTTAAAACACCTTGACTTTTTTTGTACAAGTTTAGTGTGATGCGTCATGGATTCTTGGCGGTTTTTTTTGTTATTATTTTTGTTATCATCCGTGTTATTTGGATGTTCTTCAACGGAAGACACGTCATCTTCAGAGTTACCATGGGCGCGTCCAGCTAATTGGGATATAAATCGTCCACTTCAGCAATATGATTCAAATAGTTCGCACGAAAATGCCTCTCATCAATTTAAAAGCAGGTAAACGCTTGTGGGGCTATACATCGTAACAACTCCGATTGGTAATCTTCTTGATATTACGTATCGTGCAGTTGAGTGTTTGCGGGCAAGCGACATTATCGCCTGTGAGGATACAAGGATTACTTCAAAGTTACTGAAACACTTCGGTATTTCTTCCAAACCGATGCTACCATATCGTGACGATAACGAAATACGCGTTACTGATCGTTTAATATCTGAGCTACAAGATGGGAAGAATGTTTGTTTGGTGAGTGATGCTGGTACGCCCTGTATCAGTGACCCTGGGTTTCGCATTGTGCGTGCAGCGAGAAAATTCGGAATTTCTGTAACGGTCATTCCCGGAGCTTGTGCACTGGTATCTGCATTATCAGGAGCAGGTCTTCCGAGTGATGGTTTCTTATTTTTAGGTTTTTTACCTGCAAAATCATCAGCGCGCATAAAAATATTTCAAAAATATTTCGATTTTGAGTATACCTTAATCTTTTATGAATCTTGTCATCGGTTGCTAAAATTTTTGTCCGATGCAGTCGCCGTTTTCGGTCCCACACGCTGCGTATGTGTAGCTAAAGAGATCACAAAAATACATGAACATTATTTCGTGGGTCCGCTAGGAACGGTATACGAGGAAGTTTCAAAATCAGCAGTTAAGGGGGAATTTGTGGTAATTATTGCCCCGAATCGATTCGAGATCTGATTATTATTGCATAGAAAAATTGAGATGTTATTAGCTTAGCTAGTCTGTTATGGCAGAAGAAAAATATACCTTGGAGTTTGAGAAACCTTTGCAGGAAATGAGCCGTATTCTAGCAGATATGCAGGCGCAGTCGGCTAATACAGAGGTAGATGTTTCGAGTGAACTTGAGATGATCGAGACCAAAATAGAGAACACAAAAGAAAAGGTATATTCTAACTTAAGCGCTTGGAATAGGGTGCAGATTGCCAGACATCCGAATCGTCCATATTCTTTGGACTATATATCCAGAATTTTTTTACATTTTCAAGAGTTGCACGGTGATCGGTTATTTGCCGATGATCATTCGATAATATGTGGAACCGCTGATTTTGAAGGTGAACCAGTCATGGTGGTCGCACAACAAAAAGGTCGTTCGACTAAAGAAAACATTTATCGAAATTTTGGATGTCCAAATCCTGAGGGATATCGCAAGGCTATACGTGTAATGCGCTTAGCTGGGCGGTTTGGGTTACCGATTATCGCGCTCATTGATACACCTGGAGCATATCCCGGAGTTGGATCGGAAGAACGCCATGTTGCAGAAGCGATAGCGGTAAATATCCGTGATATGTTTATGGTCGATGTGCCAATAATAGCGGTCATCATCGGGGAGGGTGGCTCTGGAGGTGCGCTTGGAATAGCAGTGGCTGACCGTGTATTAGCGTTGGAAAATGCGTATTATTCCGTCATTTCTCCAGAAGGATGTGCGGCTATTTTATGGAAAGATCGTGCTCAAGCCCCATCTGCGGCGGATGCGTTATGCTTATCACCTGAACAGCTATTAAAATTCGGGATTGTTGAAGAAATAATCAAAGAACCTTTGGGAGGGGCGCATAATGATTATGATCAGACTGCATCAGCGATAAAAAAAGCACTTCATTCACATTTAGGTGATCTTAAAAAATTTTCCAAAAAAGAGTTGCTTGATGGGCGATATAAACGCTTTCGTAGGCTAGGGGTTTGGGGGGATAAGGCTACAAAAGAATGAATACCTTTAGGCTGATATTGATTTTTCTATGCATGATATTATTTCTATTGGCGGGTGTCTTGACATCTAGGCTGGTCCATTCTAATAATGAAGAGCATTTTTTTAGCCGAAAAGCGGAAGAGCTAGCAGCTCAGGACAAAAAATTAAATACAGAATTTCAATTAAAACAAGATTACATGCGAAAGATGATCAGCGATTCGGATGTAATCGAGCAGACGATCCGGGAGAAAACAGGATTATCTAAGCCAAATGAGGTAATATTTAAGTTTGAAGATTAGTATATTGTTTTATGGATAATACAGCTAAAGAAACGAGGATGCGTTTTTGTGAATATGGGCAGGAACATGTTTTCAAATTTTGGGAGATTTTATCAGAGGATAGTCGGTTGCGGCTGCTGCAGCAGGCAAAATCGATTGATCTAGAGTACTTAAGTAAAATTATCCAATCCGTACTACATGAGAGAGTAGTAGATCCGCAGTTTTATAAGGATATCCAGCCAGCTAATTTTATAAAACGGCCGAATAGTGCAACAGATCAATTGCGCTGCAATGAGATTATTCAGCTTGGTGAAGAAAAAATTCGTGATGGTAAAGTTGCGATTTTTACAGTTGCTGGTGGGCAAGGAACTCGTCTTGGTTGCGTGATCCCGAAGGGCACAACTCCGATCACACCGATAAAAAAGAAAAGCTTGTTTCAAGTATTCGCTGAGAAGATTCGTGCTGCCGAGAAAAAATACGAATGTCAATTTCATTGGGTTATTCTCACAAGTGACAGAAATCACAATGAAACGATAGAATTTTTTGGAAAAAATGATTCATTCGGGATAGAAAATATACACTTTATCAAACAAGGGTTGATGCCGGCAGTTGATTTTGATGGGAAAATATTAATGGAATCGCGCGACAGAATCGCGATGTATCCTAATGGCCATGGAGGCGCTCTAAAAGCGCTTGAACAAACTGGTATGCTGACAATGTTGAAAAACAGAGGAATTGATACCATCAGCTATTTTCAGGTAGATAATCCGTTGGTGAAGTGCGTGGATCCATATTTGGTTGGGGTTCATGAAAAAAATAAGGCTCAAATCACTTCTCGGATGGTTAAAAAACTATATCCTGAAGAAAAGGTTGGTGTATTTTGCAAGAAAGATGGTCAATTATATGTAGTTGAATATTCCGATTTGCCGCGAGAATGTGCGATGGCAAAAACAGAGACTGGAGATTTAAAATTCTGTGCAGCGAATGTTGGTATACACCTATTTAGTGTACCATTTATTGAAAAATTTGGTGTTACCATCCAGTCAGAGATTCCGTATCACGCTTCTAAAAAGACCATTCCAACAATCGATAATTTGGGTGAACCATTGATGCCAGATAGTACGAATGGTATAACTTTCGAGATGTTCATTTTTGACGCGTTCCCATTTGCGACCAAAAATATCGTAGTTGAGAGCAAACGTAGCGAAACTTTTAGTCCGGTTAAGAATGCGGATGGACTAGATTCACCGAAAACATGTAAGCAGGATCAATTGAGATTGTTTGCTCATTGGTTGTTACAGGCAGGGGCGGATATCCCGACTGATGCTAACGGATTACCTCCGTTTGATATCGAAATCAGTCCGATGTTTGCGGATAATGAGAAGGATTTTTTGAAAAAATGGGCAGCCTTAGAGGCACGGCCAGCAATTGGACCTGGACAGTACATCGAATAGATATATACTAGTTCACATGGTGGATCTAAAATCTTTCATAGCGAGCAGTAAATTATTGGATAGTGCTCGCAAAAATTTGTCTGAATTTCTTGATTGTAAGGGACTTCCGAAATGGGCAAGTGAGTCAATATCGGAATTATTGATAAATCAGGAATATGACGAGCTTAATGATCGATTTTTCAAGACGTCAGAGTTTGGTACTGGTGGAATACGTGGCCGTACGGTTGGTCGAATAGTTACCAAGGCGGAGCAGGGGACAAATGATCATCCAATCCCTGAACATGCATCGATTGGATTAGTATATGTGAACGATTTTAACATCGTTCGAGCTACGATTGCGCTGTTTAAACACTGTAAATCGTTTTTAAACAAGCATCAACGTATGCATGAACGTCCAGCTTTAGTAATTTCACGGGACACTAGATGTTTTTCGAAACATTTTTGTGAACTTTGTGCGTCAACTTGGACCCGACTTGGTGGTCATGCCATGATTTTTGACGGTCCACGTTCAACCCCGCAGCTAAGCTTTTCTGTGCGTTACCTCGGTGCGATCGCCGGTGTAATGATTACGGCCAGTCATAATCCGTGGCATGATAATGGATTTAAAGCGTATTTTGCAGATGGTGCCCAAATGGTTGATCCGCATGCATCATCGGTAATTGCGGAATTTAACAAACTAACGTTAGAGGATATCGTCAAATTTTTGGATGTTGATCTATCATCTGTCAGTATTTTGAATGATTATGCTGATAAAGCATACCTGGATGCTGTTGCTGAGACCGTGCTTGATGAACGATTATTAAAATCTCATTCCCCGTCTGTGGTTTTTACTCCATTGCATGGAGTCGGGGCAATTTCTGCGTTACCGGCGATGGACAGATTTGGTATACGTTACACCGTCGTTGATGCACAAAATGATCAAGATCCGTTGTTCAGCACAGTTAAATCTCCAAATCCAGAGAACCATGAAGCTTTAGCATTAGCCGTGGATCAAGCGCGTAAGTGTGGGGCAAACGTTGTGCTGGCTACTGATCCAGATGATGATCGTGTCGCACTTTCAGCTAGAAACAAATCAGGTAAATTTGAATATTTTTCTGGAAATATTGCCTGGTCATTACTGTTAGATTATCGATTAAGCACGTTGCAAAGGACTGGTTTTTTAAATTCTGAGAATTGCCAACATTTTGCTGTGATCAAAACATTTGTAACCACACCGTTAATCGAAAAAATTGCTGCTAATTATGGTGTAAAATGTATCAATACATTGACTGGTTTTAAATGGATCGGTGATAAAATAAATGATTATGAAAATTCTTTGATTTCGCAGATTTTTCAAAAAGAGGGCGGTCTGGTTATAGATTATGATAAAACTGAGACCAAAAAACGTCGTGAATTGTTGAGAGATAATTCAACTTTATTTCTTTTTGGATGTGAGGAAAGTTATGGCTGTTTGTCGAGTGATATTGTGCGTGATAAAGATGCAAATTCGGCGGTATTGATGTTGTGTGAACTCGCCGCGTATGCTGCGCAGAATAAAAAGACAATATGTGATTTACGGAATGAATTATTTGATAAGTACGGTTTTTTTGGAGAAAGCGTACTAAATATTTATTATGATAGTGCAGACGGTGCACAAAAAATTGCCAATATTTTGGACAGTTATCGCGCTGATCCGCCCAAGATTGTAGGAGATGCTGCCGTTGTAAAATTTGTTGATTTTCAACAAGGTACGATTTGTGATCGTGATGGAAAGAAAATTGAGAAACAAAACTTTTTTTTCATTGAATTGGCCAACGGCTGTCGATATGCAGTACGCGCCAGTGGCACGGAACCTAAGCTAAAATTTTACATGTTTTGTGAAAGTATCCTACAAGCAACCTTAGCTTCTACACGTGAAAAAACAGATCGTCAGCTAGAT
>JAIDVZ010000100.1 GCA_029059365.1 Opitutales bacterium
ATCATTATGAGTGTAACGTATTATTTTTTGTCGTTTTTTCAGGTTCATCTTGGCTGAGTCTTATCTTTATAAAAATAAACGAATTCTATCAAACATCTTTTCTTGAGCCTGAGATAATACTTTTGTTTCGCCAATTATCGGCATAAAATTCGTATCTCCCGCCCAGCGCGGTACAATATGGCAGTGTAAATGTTTCGGTATACCGGCTCCTGCAGCAGATCCAAGATTAATCCCAATATTAAATCCATCCGGAGAAAGTGCTTTTTTTAAAGCGTTTTCAATTTTTATAATAGTATCTAAAAAATCGATTTTCTCATCGTGTGAAAGCTGATCGAGATCGGAAATCGCGCGATTCGGAAGAACAAGAACATGCCCGGCATTATAGGGATATTTGTTCAAGACTGCAAAACAGTGCAAGGATCGTAGCAATACCAGATTTTCTTTATCATTTTGTTGAGAAAAAATTTCAGCAAATGGATCGTCACTATCAGATTTCTTTGTTTCGACATAATCCACGCGCCAATAAGCATGCAAATTTTTTAACATATAAGGAACAACAAATGTTCATTTTTGTAAAAAACAGCAAGCTTTTATTGTGACTGCGAGTAACTTAGTTCACTGTTTGGGCTGATTTATAAGAATCCCAAAAAGTTTTAGTTTTTAGTTGATTAAAAATCACCGGACTCCCATTTGTAAAATTTGGAAGATTCTTTATTGCGATACCAGGTGTTTGGCATTCCTGCACAAACATCAGTTTATCTCGAGTCGAAATTACTACATAGTTAGTACCGCTTTCTTCATAAAACCCAACATATAATAACGGTTTTTTAGATAAAGATTTCCAGTTATCGGTATCAAACAGATTTAGAGTGTTCATTCTTAATTAGGTGAGTTTCTATTTTGAATGCATGTTGCGTATGTTTTTAAAAATCAAGAAAAAAATGAAAAAATTTATTCTGAAGTTTTCAAAATCTTAAGGAATGCTTCTTGCGGAATAGATACTTTACCAA
>JAIDVZ010000101.1 GCA_029059365.1 Opitutales bacterium
AAACGGTATCGGGGGTTCGAATCCCTCCTTCTCCGCCAGGCATGTCTAAGTGGTTTATCGATAAAAAACAATACCAGAAGTTGCATCAATTTAATTAGATGAATCAGAAGATGCCACGGAAAACTTGCATCAAAATTTCAGGATAAATTTCAAAACAAAACTGCCATCGACAGGGTAAACACAATCGATAGCAGGAACAATCACAAAAAACGCAGGTTTTTGCTTGTGGTACTAATTCCCTTCGGCCATTACCAGGTGCCTATTTTCCCCTTTCCCCTGGAGCTCAAAGTGAAAATCTGCCCCATTTTCGTTCATAATTTCAATCACTTCGCTAACTCGCGAATTTAACTTCCTACCCTTCAATGTATTGTTCGGATCGACAACTTCTTTGATGCGACTCCAAGGTACGTTGTTTTCAGATGGTTTAAACGAATTTCGTATCTTGAGTGCAGCCTTCATCTTCGCGGTTTCATCTTTCGCTTTTAAGGCCTCATTTTCTGCTTCAAGTACCTTTTGCTGAGACCACAATTCATCAACATACCCTTGATCGATATTTTCTGGGCCAACCTTATTTGACATATATAATCCTCTTACAGTGTTACTAAAAAGTTCATCGACTACGCTACCCTGTGCTAAATTGCTGAATGCCAGCAATTGTAACAATTCGAATCGTTCAATGTGATTAAAATCTTCCTGAACCTCGGTGTTTGAATCAAAATCTGACTCATTATATCCTCCATAATCGCCTACTGAGATTTCAGAAGATTCGCAAAATTTTTTCACGGACTTGCGGCAATCTTCCAACGAAGTATCAAAAAAAATTTCGTATTTTTTGCTCAACTCCGATGTTTTTTGCTCAAAAGCATCATTTAATTTTCCCTTTGTATTAACATCGGCCGCAATTCCACTCTCGATATCTCTCTTTACTTCTTCAAGATGTTTTTTTATAACTTCCGCTGCTTGAATCAACTTACCCAAAAAAACAAACGCGCAACAAACAGGAAAATCTTCTTGGTTTTCCGTTGAAACTAGGTCTTTGCATAACGGAAGAATGACCGCTAGTACCTCACTTGAGACATACGAATCCGAAAAACGAAACATGCAACCGTAGGTTTTACGCAACTTTAACTTTGCATTACCTACCTTAGCATTGCAATGCAGATCATGTGCGTACTGAACCTCTCTTGCAACGTAGTACGGACTTCCCGTAAATCGTTGGACTTCTATTTCGTATCCACATTTGATTGCTTCCGCCCCACTCATATCGGTTGTGTCTAGTTCTCCTGCATTAATCACCTCTGTTATGCCCGTATTTTCGCTTTGATTAGGCACCAAAGTTACGATGTAAGGCAAATCCGCTCTTGGATCTTTTGGAAGCTTTTTTGATTTTGTATTTTTACGGGCTACAGCCTCCTCATTTTGGGAGGACTGAACATCATTAGCATCAGCGTTGTCGCCTACTGCCTCGGGAAGGCTAACCCGAGGAGGAGCAACGTTTTCATGGACTATTTGAATATCCTTGACCTGATAATCACTGAGGTATTTGTTTTGCAACGAACATACATCAGGCCCCAAACGATTGATGATAGAAGAGACGGTTTTAATCAACAGGTGGGTTTGAATGGAATTAGAGATTCGAAAATTTCTCTTTGCCAACGAATCCGCAGACACCTCTAAAAACTCAATTCCGTATTTTTGGAATGTTTCACAGATCTGTTGCATCCGTTGTTGTTCGTCTGTTAGGGGAGACACAGTCATGGCGGCATGATGACGCAAGCTTAATTTTGTGTCAAGTTTAAAAATGCACCCTTTATCTGGGGTTTAAGTGTGCTTTGGTCGATAAAGCGGCACCAATAACTCGTACCCCAAACCGTGCCGGCAGCGATATCACACAGCCTCAAGGGACTAAGAAGAACACTACAGCCAAATGGCGGGATAGACGGGACTCGAACCCGCGAT
>JAIDVZ010000102.1 GCA_029059365.1 Opitutales bacterium
CGACGCATCGTTGTTCTTACCGGTCCGCCAGGGGTATCCGTTCTAAAATCCAGCAACTTTTGTCCGTCAATTGACAGAATAAATTCGATGAACATTTTTGCTAAATCAGGTCGCTTCGCTCCGCGAAAAATCGCAATTGGGTCTGGTGAAGGGGCACCACCACCACGTGGAAAAATAAATCGGAATCGCTTACTATCGTCATGGATATCTACTTCTTCTTCCCCTCCTCCAGGAAAGATGATTTTTAAACGTTTACTGCCACTTCGTTCTTCAAGATGCTTGATTTCTGCGAATCCATAAAAATCAACCGCAATACCGGCTAAACAATTACCAGAAGAGACATCAATTATCGGTTTAGTCGCTGATTCAGTGAAATATCGCCCATTAGCAGCGATTTTTTGTATAATTTTTAATCCTTCTAACCAACCAGTCGACACAGCTTCGAGCTCATCAAATCGATTTAAAGATTTAACGTGTTTTTTTGTACAAGCGTTATTATATGCAATTTGCATCTGTTGCTGAATTAGCATGCTAAACGCTTTGAGCATGGAACTACTTTTGGTAGGATCAACAATTGCTAATTTCCTAAAATATTCTGGCTGGGCCAAATCAGACCATACAACCGGGAAATGTGTAATACCATCGGAAAGCAAAGCATCTTGGTTATATATTATCCCAAACGCTGATAATGAGGTTCCGAACCATCTTCCCTGTTCATCCCATAATCGACACCCAGCAAAAAATTCTGGAATGGTATCATTAGAGAACATCTCAGGGTGTTCTCGCAATATATCGCAGGGTACAATATTACCTTTGTTTGCTTGTGTGACAAATTCATAAAACCCGCCACCGAATAATAAATCCACACCGCATCCGACATCGGATTGTATAAACTGGTTTATCATATCACCTGACAAGGTGTCTGTAGCGTTAGCATTTTTAACATCGCGGTTATTAAAAATTGCGGCACATTCGCTGGACCATGGACGTTTTAGCACATGTACCCAGTAATCGCGAAAATTATTAGAAAACATCGATTCGATATATCGAGCAGTTTCTTGTCCCCCTCCTTGATAGCGCCAATCGATATTAATATCTCTATTTGTGCGAGCCTTATACCATCTCTTAAATCCGATAGTATATTCATATCTCAGTGACTCATTGTGCGGGGTAAGAATAACCAACGTATCGAGCTTGTCATCAAGTATGATACTTTCCTTTTTGTTTCGTAGTGCAAATGGGGTGACAATAATCACTGTCAATATCGACAAAATCAGCAATCTGTTAAATTTCGGTGTTATCATTCCAATTACTTATTTAGTATCACAACATCTTCGCTAGAAACATGAGCGCATATACGTGAGTTTTGTTGGAGGCGCTCGAAGTTTGATGGGTTTAACTCGGAAATACGTATAGTTGTTCCGTTTTTCTCAAAATCGTAATGTGCAACTTCTCCGAAATAAGTAATATTTCCGATATTTCCGCTGATGCAATTTTCAACAGTTGGTAAACTGTTTAATTTTAGACATTCTGGACGGATTGATAAATATACCCTGTGCCCTGGCCGTATATCAGCGTGCTTAGATGCGATGATTCCGCGGAAAATACCAACTTTTGTACGCACAATTGCTTCCCCTGATCCAATCTGCGAAACTACACCGTCCAGAATATTAGTGTCGCCGATAAATTGGGCGACAAATTTTGTACGTGGACGTCTATAAAGTTCGACAGCTGTTCCTATTTGTTCAATTTTTCCACGAGAAAATACTGCAATTCTATCAGCGATTGATAATGCTTCTTTTTGGTCATGTGTAACATATACAGTAGTCAATTTGTGCTCCTTACAGATTGACCGAATTTCGCAGCGCATCGCGTTCCGTAGCTGAGCATCAAGGTTGGAAAGTGGTTCATCCAAAAGTAAACACTGTGGCTTAATCACCAAGGCACGCGCTAATGCCACTCTTTGTTGCTGTCCCCCGGATAATTCATTCGGTTTGCGATCAGCAAAGTTTTCCAAACGGACCTTAGCAAGCATATCCATGACGATATTTCGTATCTTGACTTTTGGGAGTTTCTTTTGTTCAAGCCCGAAGGCGACGTTTTGTGCGACTGTCATATGTGGCCATAATGCGTAGCTTTGAAATACCATTCCCGCTTGTCGTTTATGTGGTGGCAGATTGATAACATTTTTCCCGCCAAAAAATATTTTACCACTATCTGGGGTGTAAAAACCCGCTAATGATCGAAGTAGGGTAGTTTTCCCACATCCGCTTGGTCCTAGTAAAAAAAACAGATCGCCGCGACGGATAGTTAAATTGATATTATCTAATGCTGTAACACTACCGAACCGCTTTACTAAATTTTCGATTTTGATATCGATCATCGATAGTGTGTTTTGATGCGATTATTATATGTGTTGTCAAAATTTTTTTTAGTAATTCTGCGTGAGTATAATCTAGGAACAAAAAACGCGCTGAATTGGTCTTCAACGCGTTTACTAATTTTTGCTGAAAATTTTTTTAACTTTCTAAGACAGTTGATGCTGCTCCCGCGTACACAGCGCCTTTATCATGACTTTTCACAAATTTTGTTTTTTCGGTTAATTGTCTATCCAGTTTGTTGATCATCAAGTCAATAGACTTGTATAAATCATCGGTGGCGGCATGAGCGACTAAATTACGCCCATTTATATCAATTTCACCATGAGCTATAAATTCCTCATTTTTGGATTTATTTGCATCATATTCTAGCTTTATATGAATGCCCATAATTTTGCTATTGTGATTAAGTAATTTTTGAGATTTACTGTTAACAATCGCTTTTAAGGAATCGGTCAACTCAATGTGGATCCCTGATATAGAAACGTTATTTGTATTGTTTTCCATATATTAACCTCCTAACGAAACCTGCATACTTA
>JAIDVZ010000103.1 GCA_029059365.1 Opitutales bacterium
GTAGTCCACTATGGGTTGGTGTTCAAAAATAAAAATGCCAGGTGAGGTGAAGTGATGCTATTGTTCATCATCATCACTAAGGGAATCATCTTCGACAGGTTCGTCACTGTCCGAAGCGCTGACATAGATGAATTCCTTATTATTAGGAACATTGTTATTGCAAGCGATGAGCGCGTCACCAGGAGCTTCATTATCATACGAGGGGACTGTTGGTGAATCTGGATGCTGATCAGTGTCCGTTTCGGTTGCCAAGCAGGATTGACTTTGATCGGAACTATTAATAGCATCCAATGATTCCAATATATCTTCTGGAATGTCTTCAATCGAGTTGGGAGTAATGACGGAGTTGGCAGTGTTTGTAGAGTTGACAGAGTTATTCGGAGGACGAGAGTAATGATTCCAAACGTTAATCGATCCAATAATTGAATTGATAGCCAACCGCTTGATAATTGTTTTACATTTCCTGCGATCTATGAAGATTCTATTAATATCTTTGATAGTTTCGTTAAAGACCGCACCAACAGATGAAACGATGACTGCTCCATAAGTCACATTAATTCCTTGGTTACGAAGGAAAGTAACCAGGCCATTATATTTTTCCATCTTGAAGTTATATACGTTCTCGAGAGTATTCGCATTCCATTGAACGGATGCATATGGAATGCTTACTTCAATGATGATACACTTAGAGCGATTATTAATCCATGCGACAATGTCTGGTCTCAAACGAGACAGTTCATCCGGAATACCAGACATATGGATTGAGTTATCTGTGTAGATCTCTTCAACACCTGAAAGCTCCTTAACGTATTCTACGATGATGTTTTGAATTGTATTATGGCGTCTGGTGTACTCTGGGTATTTACATACGCACCCATTTAAAATATGAGACAGACTCTGTATACAACTTTTTCCATGTTCAAGACAGCCAGGGCAAGGTGTATGATCTCTTCCATTAATCAATTCGTCAAATTCAGGTGTACCTAGATTGTTTGTTCTTGCCTTTAGCGCGAACTTGACAATTGTATCTTTCATTGGAAATTGTTGTTTGATGAGAAATTCAGATGAGAGCGGATTGTTATTCAGTGAATAAAATGAGTGAAGATGCATTGATTGAGCCATGATGGCCGCACTCCATCTAGATCTTCTTTGGCTGGTGAGAAATAAAGAGATATTTCTTGATGAACTGAATATTACCTCTTTATTCGTCTCCGTATCACTCAATTTGAATGCATTTAACTCTGAATTATCAAATGTGATGTTATCGTCCTCATCTTCCTCGTTCCTCTCTTTTGTTAATTCTAAATTCAAATCCTTAAGAGAAATTCGTGCACGTTGTACGATGGAATTCGTTCCTTTCCGTTCTGTGGTTGTGTGTGATGTGTTCCAATTGAAGAACGAATGCTTTGTGTTGTTTTCAACCACTGGAATATTTCTCTTAATTCTCTCATTGTCAATAGCTGAATTTATTAACAATCTGATATTCATATCACTGTTGGTGATCATTCTTATCAAGGCTTTAAC
>JAIDVZ010000104.1 GCA_029059365.1 Opitutales bacterium
ATGTAAAGAATATCACTATATCAGATGCATCAATTTCTCTTGAAAGCGAGGTTAAGGATTCGATTTATTATGAAAAAAAGGTCAGCCATCCTGCCTTGAATCAGGCGATGTTGAAGAAATATATTGAGGTTGTAAGAGGGAAAATGAACAGCATGTTTACATGTTTTAAATGCCCACTTTCTATAAATGCGTTAGCGATGAACGGGACGTTTGACGTTTATGAAAAAACTTTAGGTGAGTTTTCATTGAGCTTGAGTGATTTCACTCCGTTGAAAGATGCTCACTTGCAATTTGCATTGGCCTCTTCATTCTCACGAAAATTTGATGGTAGTTTTTCTTTAAAAGGGGAAGGTTTGTTACATAGAGCAGTAGATGGTGCGATAGATAAGTTGGATATCGATTCTGTGATTATTTCGAAAAATTACGCCAATAACACGAAAAAAGAGTTTACTTTAAATTTAGGTGCTGAACAAGAGAATAACAAAATTTGTATCAATTTTGCAGATAATGATGGGACTCGCGATATTATTGCTTTTGTCTTAGAAAGAGCTGCAAAATCTGGAAATACCAACCTAAGTATAAATGCTTACCTTGATAATTCCATTTTGGAATATTTCTTGTTTGGTAACAAAACCGACCCTTGGTCAGTTACTTTGAACGGAAAGGCTGAAAATGTGGAGAATAAATCTGATTGGGTTTTCAAGTCATATCTGGATCTTAATTTGTCAAACGCAGTGCTACTCAGTGTTGTCCCAGGTTTGAATAGCCCGCTTAAGATACAAGTTACCTCTGCTTTAGATTTTCACGAAGATAATGTCGAATTAATATCTTTTACTACTAATGTTGAGGATGTTGCAAAGCAACAGCTGAAATGTTCATGCGAGTTACAATCTCCATTTAAGGTGCCCTATGATCTAAACGTTATGGATGAGACAATTACCAAAGCATTGAGAAATATTTGCTTAGATTTTAATATCGAAAGGTTTTGCTTAGATGTTGCGAATTCCGTCTATCCGGACGTGAGCTTGTCTGGAGTAGGGCAGGGTAAATTTAGGTTTCAGGTACAGGATAATGGTGCCTTTTTCTCATCCAATGATAATAAATTACGATTAGAAGGAGTTGATTTAGAATATTGTGGTCAGCCAGTTATTTGTAATATTGATTTAGAAACGAAACTTAATTGTCGGGTAGATAATGGTCTAGATGCTGAATTTTCAGAATTTTCAGTTTTGGATAAAAATCTTAAATCGATCTCCTTACAAGGTGGTTGTAAAATTACGCTAAAAAATGATAGAAACAACCTGTCTGGATATTTTGTCGGTGACTTGCCTACACTCTTAGTTCAGCCATTATTTAAAAACAGTCGCAAAATCAGTACAGGCGTATCGAGCATTAATTTTGATGTGGAGACCACACCTGATAAAATTTTGGTTGGTGAGTTGGGAGCAAAATTGAAATCTGTGTCATTTGCTGGAGAAAAAAGATCATTAGATAGCGAATATAATGCCAAAATAGCACGTATCGGTGACTCAAAAGGTATAAAATTTGATTTATCAGGTAATACACATTATTTGGGCAGCACAGAGCTGGAATTACACGGGACATCTACAAAAAACGTTGATAATGGGTTAAAAAATGTGCAGGCATCTTTGCACGGAACCAAGTTGTGTATCAGCGATCTTTTAGCTTTAAAAGATTTATTTGAAGTAAATCGATTTGAGAAAAAAGGGTACAATTTTCTGAAAAATAGAGATCTTGCACGTAAGCCTAATAAAATGGATGAAATTTCCGTAGCTTTATCTTTGGGAATTGACGAGGTTTTTTGGAAAACTTTCCGTTGCTTGTCGAACGTTACCTGTGATGTAAAATATGAAACCAGGGGACTTTATATTCCAAATTTCAAATGTTATGCCTTTGAAGCACCATTTAGCGGGAGCTGGACCCTTAACCGTAATACAGGTGAGTATAGTGACATGTACAGTGCGAACCTTTCGTTTCAATTATCGAATCTGAATGCTAGTAAATGCGTTCATTCATTAGGCTACGATCCGTCGTCATTTACAGGACAATTTAATTTGGAGGGAAACCTAGAATCTGAACAAAGTTCATTATCAGAAATATTTTCTGGGTTGCATGGAAGTATACGCTTAAACGGACATTCTGGAAATATACGATTTAGCTCATTTATGAGTAATACCCAGAAAAATTTGCTCGGGTTTGCTGGGATTGCTGGTATCGCGATGGGGAACAAAAGCGCTGCCATTGAAAGATTAATTGGTTACGCTAACAATCTTACATATGATACCATTACGGCTTCTGTTGTTCGTGGCAGCGATAATAATATCGTTTTGGACAATTTTGTAATAAAAAATCCAGACATGAAGTTTCTATCACGTGGCAAAATATTCTATAATCCGGATGTTGATATGAAGCAATATGGATTATTTGTTGATTCTCAAATTTTTACCAAAGGAGAATTAACGGATCTTTTGCAGCAGTTAGACCTAATATCGGGTGAAGTTGATTATTATGGATATTCTGCTGGGCCACATATAGCTGTCCATGGTACGCTAGGAGAGCCTGATTTATCTGAGTTAAGTGCTTTGGTAAAAAAAGTTGGAAATGTTATGATAAACGATGATCAGTCGCTATTGAATCCTAAAAACTTGTTACAGCTTTTTGGTAAATAAAGAATTTGTTTG
>JAIDVZ010000105.1 GCA_029059365.1 Opitutales bacterium
GAATTAGCGTTCGTGTCAAAAAATTTTAAATTGTTTTGTTGACTGACCAAAAGAAAATCCTACTTTTCAAGTCATTCGTGTATTATGGAAAAAAATATGCAAGGCGATGGAAGTAGAAATGATAAGAGTAGCAGTGACTTATACAGCAAACATTACAAGGGAATAAGTCGCATAGATTCCAAAACGACCAGAGGCTGGCTCGTTCGCGGATATAAAAACGGCAAGCGTTACTCAAAATTATTCAGTGATCGCAAATTAGGCTCACCGGAAGAAGCATTACGGCAAGCGCGGTTATTTTATCAGGACCTTAGTAAGAGACTAGATGAGATACCTGCACGCCCACGTGCGAGGAAAATTGTTTACAAGGATTCCAGGAATTCCACAGGTGTTCTCGGCATCTCACGGTTAAGGAAAATCGGTAAAAATGGCCAACCACTGGAATTTTATTCTGTGACTTGGCGACCAGCGCCTGGGAAACAAAAATGCACATCTTTCTCGATCAGAAAATACGGGGAAGCTGAAGCCTTTCGGCGCGCAGTAAATTGCCGATTTGATGGACTGAGCCAGGTATATGGCAAAGAAATCGCTGTTCGCATTATTGGCGCTGAAAACGTAAACAAACTTGTTGGAAAGGAATATGTGAACAAGCTCATTAGAAGAGAATACGAAGAAAATCCGGTCAACAGAAAATTTGTAAATAAAAGTTCATAAATGCATAAATATTGCGTACATTTTTGTTAAAAATGGTACGAATAGCGGTTCGAGTTATCCCAAATTCAACTAAGAGTGAGATTGTCGGGCAACTGAATGGTGCAATCAAAATAAAAATCCAGGAGCCTGCTGATAATTCGCGAGCAAATCGGGCATTATGCGCTCTTCTCGCGAAAAAATTGGGGATACTTAAAAAGTACATTTCGATTGTTTCCGGGGAAACTTCCAGACAAAAAATTTTATCGATCGAATGCCCATTTTCTATTGACCAGGTTCTGAGTAAGCTTCTAATGAATAGTGATGTCGAAAAATCAAAAGGATAGAGTCGCGATATACCGAATAAAGGATATTTTACTATACATATAAAAATCTGACGCTCCCGCCGAAAAGAGACTAGAAGATAACCTTGGTCTCCGTATAAA
>JAIDVZ010000106.1 GCA_029059365.1 Opitutales bacterium
GTAATAGATCTTTTTGTAGAAAAATATAGAAGTCAGGGCGAAGCAACAATACTCGAAAACGCCTGGAAGTTTCCACCTTCAGATCTACAAGCCAAAATGATTGCTGCTTGTATCAATTACCCACTTTTTGACAGAGCATCCAGTGCTAGAAATCTTACTCTGCTTATTAACGATGTTGGTGGACGAAAGGCCATCGATGGAGCGCCTGTTATTAGGCGACTTTTGCCAAAAAATCAAACATTAGATAGTTTTCGAAACGCTATAAGAAGCGTTATAAATAACCCCGCATTGTTTGATAAAAACCACGAAAACCACGGACAATCTTTCAGAGAATTTTATAGCCTATTGCGAACAACGCAATTCTTTTTGGACGCAATCGATCGGCCAGACATAAAGGAAATATCATTCGGTAAATATACGTGGAAATGGCAGAAAAACCTTAATGATGAACAGCGAACTGAAGGTTTACTTGATACGATTTTAAAATTCTGCTCAAATGGTAATGAGAATCCTACTCAAGAAGATTATGAAAAAGCAGGCAAATTCACTGAGAAGTTTTTTCTCAATCAAAACTGCTCTGGGAATAATAACGCCATATCATATACAGCTCTCGCTACGATCGACACAAAAATAGAAAAAAATGTGGCTTTATATTTTCTGGCTTTTAATAACATTTTAAATATATCGGAAGCGAGGAAAATGCTACTAACTGTAACGGAAAATAATGAACTAATTTCGACGGAATATTATTACTTCGACAAGAATGACTCTTTGTTGCAAGAAGTATTGCAGAAAAATTCCGGGTATCAACAGTTACTAGAGCAATATTCAAAAGATTTCTCACCTGATGAATATCCACACGCTAATGGGTCCTTTATGATATTTTGCCGAACAACAAGGATAGACTTGAATCAAGAAAATCCTGAAGAGATAGATATAAATAACGATGAAAATTCGAGTATATTCCTAACTTTAGGAACCCCGTGATTACAAAAATTCGAGTGGCCCCTGGCCCCAAAGCCCTGATGGGAACGGTATAAAAGGATTTTCACCTAAGTTATGCGAATCCACGTGTGCTAGCGGAAGCAAATTCCAGCATAGTCGTTCTTAATTCGTCATCTATATGACTGTTCTTTAACCGTTCAAGTGCTTGCTGACGATTAAGCCCGCTCATATAGAAAAGTTTGAATATTTTTTTTACCTGCGCGATACGATCACTACCGAATCCGTGACGCTCGAGGTTGACGATATTTATATATCGAACGTGGGCAGGATTCCCGTCAGCTAACATGAATGGCGGGATATCTTGTGCCGCTTTGCAGCAAGCCCCAATAATTGCATATTTCCCAACACGACAAAATTGATGAACACCCGCACTCCAGCCAATATTGGCAAAATCATCAACAACTACGTGTCCACCAAGTGCTGCCTGTGCACTCATTATAACATGATCACCAACAATACAATCATGGGCAACATGTGAATATGCCAAAAAATTATTATAATTACCAATCAAGGTACAATTTTCCGCTTTTGTGGCAACATGCATGGTACAAAATTCACGAAACACGTTATTGTTCCCTATTTTTAATCCTGGATTGCCACTCGTATATTTTAGATCCTGGGTCAGCCCCCCAATGTAAGCGTAAGGATGAACTATATTATTATCACCCATCACAGTATTTCCATCGATCGTAGCATGGTGATGTACAACACATCCACTCCCCAGACATACATGTGCGCCGATATATGCATATTCCTCGACACATACATCATCAGCCAAGCGCGCTCCAGGCTTTATTATCGCAGTTGGATGAATGTTCATGGCTAGTCCTTGTTGTCAATAATGGTAAACATCAGTTCTGCAGACGATACAACCACATCGTTTACGTTACACTTTGCAGATGCCACTCCGATACGATTTCCGCGACTTTTGGTAAGTTTAACATCGATAATCAGCTGATCGCCGGGAACAACTGCACGTCGAAATTTTACTTTATCGCAGCTCATGAAGTATGCCAACTTATTTTCCAAATTGCCCATCTTCATCATTAATAGGCCAGCTGCTTGCGCCATTGCCTCGATCTGAAGCACTCCTGGCATGACTGGACGACCAGGGAAATGTCCCTGAAAAAACGGCTCATTAATTGTGACATTTTTTACAGCACGTAATGTATCATCGTCGGAGAATTCCAGAACTCGATCGATCAATAAAAATGGATATCTATGCGGTAACGTGTTCATTATATTGTGGATATCCAATGCGGGCTCATGGGCTGTTGTTTGTTCTTCTTTTCCCTTACTTTTCTTTTTTTCAGTTGTATGCTGAGAATGAATCTTTTTAATCAGCTCAGAATTTAGCGAATGTCCCGGACGAACAGCGATAATATGGGCCTTTAGCGGCATGCCTAAAACATACAAATCACCAATAATATCTAAAATTTTATGACGTACAAATTCGTCCTTAAAACGCAGCGGCTCCTTTGATAAAATTTGATCGCCCTTGATAACAACCGCTGAATCAAGACTACCGCCCTTAATTTTTCCAAGCTTCAATAACTCAGCGATGTCTTCATAAACGGTAAATGTTCGGGCCGGCGCAATCTCGGAAATATAGCACTTTTCATCAATGTCAATTGATAGATGCTGTGTATGTACTCCCCTATCGTCCGCTGATGTACATGTAATCTTTAGTCCGTCATATGGTAATGCAATCAACGAACGATTCCCAACCGAAACAGAAACCGGAGAATCTAGTACAAAAAATTTTCTATCCTCTTCTTGTTCAACAGGCTCAGCAGATAATAGTGCATTAACGTAAAACTTCGCCGAACCATCCAAAATCGGAGGCTCAGAAGCATCCATTTCGATAATTGCGTTATCGATATTTAGCCCATTAAGCGCAGATAAAATGTGCTCAACTGTTTGAACAGATGTTGCCTCTGAGCAAAGGGTGGTGCAACGCACAAGATCACCGATGCTATTAACACTTGGACGAACCTCAGGATGTCCAAATTGATCAGTCCTCACAAAAACGATACCTGTATTTACCGGTGCTGGCTTGATGGTCAACGAAACCTCATTCCCAGTATGCAAGGCTTTTCCAGATACCGTAACTTCTCTCAAAACAGTGCGCTGCTTCATTGATTTTACAAAATTTCTAGGATATTGCTGGAACCATAAATGCCCAATAAATGAAAGTAAAGCTAATACGATATCAGCGCCGAAATTTCGCCAGCGCTCTTTCAGCTTCACGCCACTCTGTACGTTCTTTTAAAGTCGCACGCTTATCGAACAATTTTTTACCCCGACAAATCGCGATCTCTATCTTTATCAGCCCGTGAGATAAGAATAATCTCAATGGCAATATCGTTAATCCATCCTTCTCAACCGCATTTTTTAGCTTCCTTATCTCGCTTTTATGGAGCAATAACTTCCTTGTACGTGTGGGTGCGTGATTGGCAATATTTCCAAAACGGTATTCATCAACATTAGCATTAAACAACACCGGAATACCTGCCTTATCAATCTTAACAAAGGCCTCTGATATCTGTGCATGACCAGCTCGTATCGCCTTCACCTCAGTGCCACTCAGGGCAATCCCAGCCTCAAAGCGCTCTTCGATAAAAAAATTATGAGCCGCTTTTTTGTTTTTTATATCGCCTACAAGATCTCGCTCTTTTTTTGTTGCTGATATATGCGACATCACTGCTCACTCTGACAACTCAATTGATAGGTTATTTTCCCTTCGATAATCTCACGCAACGCGATATCTTCGCTATCTAAATTTTCCAACGAATCAACGAGCGGTTTCGCACCAGCTTTCAGCTGTTTCACCCGGCGCGATACCAAATTGATCAAGATATTTGGATTACAAATAATGGCCGTTGCAGCTTTTAAATAATCATCACGCATACTAAAAAATGTTACATTTGTAACTTCAATTAACTTGCAGATTTAAGTCAAATCTTTTATCTGCAAACTGCACCCCAATGATTGGACGTCACAACAGTACATCATCGAAATGCATATCATTTGCGATATGTTGCTTGGTAATTATTCTTTCATTGCCCGGGCAATCAATGGGATTTTGCGCGTTCACTGAACCAATCTTGCAAACAACCGGACTATCGCGCAATTTATTCAGCACAATATATATGTGCGCAACCATGCTCGGATGTTGCGGTGTATTGGTGAGTGGGCCTCTAATCGACCGTTTGGGAGTGAAGAAATCTTTGATTTTCACCCTACCGATTTGGACATTAACACTATTGATGTTCGGCATGTGTGATAAATTAAAAATAACGCTAGGCAGCACACTTTCAAATAACGTATTTTTTACCTTATTTTTCACCTCGTCGATATTCATGCTTCGCTTACTTGGGCAAAATATTCTTCCGCTGCTTGGTCGATTAGAAGTAGTGCGAATATTTCCAGAACACCAGGGGTTAGCAATAGCTTCGTGTGTATTCTTTGTATCAATCTGCAACGGAATTACACCGGCATTCATGAACTGGTTAGCACAAAACAACGATTGGCAACATGCGTTCCGTACACTATCTTTTAGTGGTGCAATATTGTTTTTTGTGGTGGTCTTCTTCTTAACCGAAGAGCCAATTTACGATATAAAGCACGATGAGAGTCACGAAAAAAATGACAGATACATTCACCTTGAGTTTCACTCTCGAACCGCCCTATTAAAAACTTCAATCTTTTGGTGTATTACATCAGCATTATGCCTAAACGCATTTATCGGTAGCGGCACAGTTGTGCATATAGTAGACATATTCCGAGAAAGAAATGTATCCGCAAGCGCGGCACTAAATAGCTACATACCATTGTCAATTGCAACCGTAACCGCCGGGTTTATATTCGGGAAACTTGTTGATTTAAATCGTCTAAAAACATGCCTAATTTTGATGTTTTTATCCCAATTTTTCGGCCTAACTGGATTATCACACGTCGAATATAGATCTTCAATTATCTTATATATCATATGCATCGGCGGTACCTGGGGCGGTTACGGCGTGTTACTGACCACGGCATGGTCAAAAATATTCGATCAAAAACATATCGGCAATATACTCGGTCTGGTATACTTTCTATCTGCCACTGTTGGCGCACTCAGTGTGCCGTTGATGAGTTTGTTCAAATACTTTTTCGGATCATATTTTGTTCTACTAAACATCATCCGCGTCGTAATCATCCTCTGCATAATATTTTGTATATTAAAATTTCCGAAACAAAACACCAATCGGGGATCCTAATTAGCTTTTTTAGGCCTGACGCTAATAATATAAAAACCAATCTTATGCTGTAGACGCAGCATTACGATAGTAGGTAAATTACCAAAGAACAACAATTAATCATTTCAAAAA
>JAIDVZ010000107.1 GCA_029059365.1 Opitutales bacterium
TTCTATTTATAGGCTTGACAAAAATCGACAAACTTTTCTTAGTTTGGTCATGATTCCAGCCCTAAATTCGAAGGCCGAAACAGCAAAAGCCTTCTCAGAACGATGTGATGATCTAAGTTTATTAACTATTGGGATCAATCCGACAGCGTCATTTGCTTTCAAATGTGGCTCCAACATAGGCAAAGCGACACAAAAACTCATAGAAGGATACAACAAACCGCCCTATAAGGACCTGACAGAACTTTTACAAAGAGTTTACTCTACTCTGTCCGATATTATCCTCATGATTCCAAATTTTGCGTTCTTACCTCACTTATTCTACTGCCAGCTTGGAATATGCATACTTAACGTCATAATAGAATGCAAAGATACTATAAAAAATTCCAAAATGACGAATGGTGAAAAAGTACAATTGTTCCTCCGAGATGTAACCACCGTATTACTGATATCCGTACTTGTAGGACGTATATGTTATCTCCTACGCACAGAATACGCATTCTTAGTTGGGCCATTGTTGCTATCACTTAAACATCTCATAGATACGCAATTCAAAGATTTTTCAAAGTTAACAAAAGTGGTAACCAAGAAGGTTAAATTTGAAAAGAGAATCAATTCCCTGATTGATGCAAAATTGATGTCGTTAATGCCTTAACCAAGTCACGCATCAAATTTTTATTCTCGGATGAAAATGTTAGCAATCGTTGATCGCCAAACATCTTAAGATAGAGCTTGATAGTCGGGAGCTTCGGGAGATTATGAAAATTTTCTGGCCACTCGATCGTGCAACAGAACGGCGAACATAGAATATCATCTAACATCAATGATTCCCATGAAATACTTGCATCACGATAGGCATCAATGTGGCAGATTGTACGCTGGCCAGCTTTGTAAATGTTAAGAATGTTGAACGATGGACTATTTGCACTTTGGGGCCCTCCAAAACCATCTATCACACCTCGCATAAATGTAGTTTTTCCAGCCCCCAAGTCCCCAAATAGCAGCAAAATTACATCTTCACTGTAATTTTCGTCACAAATAGTGCGAGCAAACGCATGACCACAGTTGAGGGTATCTTCCATGGATCGGCTGACAAACGTGTATTGCATCACAGATTTATCGACAATGTTATGAGCACGACTGAATTCAGGTTGAATGCCCCATGGATGACGATCGGAACGTTAATATTCCCGGAACACTCGTAATATTTTATCAAATATTGGCTAAAAACAAATAATGGTACAAACGAAACTAGGTTAAAGTGCATGGCTGCAAATACCACACTTGCAAAAAAAGCCGCCCATTTTGTATCAATACGCGCTTTTAATGCTCTGTATATGCCCGCTCGAAACACATATTCTTCTATAAAAGGAGCGAAAATTACCGCAGAGACGCAAAACAATATCTTGAACAGTGCACCGTTTGACTGCGAAAACAACACCACTGCTTCTTGTTCATTCAGCGAAATATTAAGCCCCAATCTTTGCAACAACACCAAAAACAGCACCCAAATAACTGACACGAACAAGATTATTGGCAATACGCAGCCAAATTTTTGTAACCCAAATAAAACTAATCGCTTAGATGAAGCCTCTTGGCAAGGTAATTTGAAATATTTTTTCACACAACAGAGAAAAAGCATCATCAATAATTGTGATACGAATACGGATAATACCAACAAATTCGGCTCTTTTATTTCAAAATTGATCAGTATTTTTTTTAAAAAGAAGGAGACCATAGGTGGTAAAAATGCGATCAACGCAAAAATCACTACAAAAAACAACCAAAACGACTTAGTTGAAAGCACCAATGGATCGAGGGAGGAATGTATCGGTTGATTATTGCGAAAAGATTGAACGATGCACACCGTGCAAAATAGGAAAATGAACGTGCAATAAATAAAAGTAAAGTTCATGTTATATATGCAAAAAACGTTTTATCCTAGCGATGACCTCTTCTTTACCCAACACTTTGAGCATCGCGTATAATCCCGGGCCAACACTTCTCCCGGATACCGCTAAACGCAGTGAATGAATATAGTCTCCGCTTGTTACTTGATTAGTGGTAGATAATTCATGGATATAATTCTCAATCCCTGCTTCACCAAAGGACACGCTGGATAAATTTTTCAAAAATTCGTTCAATCGTGCAGAAATATCACACTTTTTTCTTAATTTTTCCAAGTCTTTTTGATCATATTCAAAATTTTGCGTAAAAAAGTAGCTGACAAAATGCGGTAAC
Organism: Opitutales bacterium; assembly: GCA_029059365.1. Classification (GTDB taxonomy): domain Bacteria; phylum Verrucomicrobiota; class Verrucomicrobiia; order Opitutales; family JAIRKQ01; genus JAIDVZ01. The sequence goes on from JAIDVZ010000107.1 coordinate 2,239, forward strand.
TCTTTCAATCCACGCAATTTTTCCTGACAGATCGACAAAACTGAGCGCAAATATTCTTCGCCGTGTGACTCAAATGGAACATCGCTTTGGGCCAAAACCCTGCGTGAACACATCACAAAATCGTCAAGAGGCAATGCACGGACATATTCGGCATTCATAAATGCCATCTTCTTTTCATCAAAGCGCGCATTGGTCTTATTGACATTCGGCAGGTCAAACAGGGAAATAATTTCCTCGATCGGCAAGATCTCTCGATCATTTTTCGGCGCCCATCCAAGCAAACATAAATAATTCCGCACGGCCTCGGGGATAAAAAATTGCTTAACATAGTCCTCCACTAATGCCCCGGTATCGCGTTTACTCATCTTCCCGGATCCCTGGGATTTCAGAATCAATGGAATGTGTGCAAATAGCGGTTCTGGAGCCCCAAAGGCATGAAAAAGTTCAACATGTTTACTGGTATTGGATAGATGATCTTCCCCACGTATCACGTGCGTAATCTTCATCATCATATCGTCAACAACGTTCACGAAATGAAAAACTGGACTTCCATCTGACCGAAAAATCACAAAATCTTTCTCTTCTTTACGAATAACGTCCCCGTGTATAACATCGTGAATTGTTTGTGGTTCTCCGGATACTTTAAAATATACCGCTCCATCTTTATCGTAGGCCTTCCCGTTCTTTCTCAAGATTTCAAGATGAGCGCGATAAATATCACTTCTCTGACTCTGAAAATATGGCCCATAATCTCCACCGACCTCCGGGCCCTCATCCCAATTCAGGCCCAACCAACGTAATCCGTCTAAAATTACTGTCAAAAATTCTTCCGAATCACGTGCACGATCGGTATCTTCGATTCGCAAAACAAATGTACCACCCGTGTGACGCGCGTATAACCAATTAAATAGCGCGGTCCTTGCACTCCCGATATGGAAAAAACCGGTCGGGCTCGGCGCGAACCGAACACGAACATCCGAACTCATCTTTAACTCCAACTATTTCTTACTTTCAAGAAGACGTTTCTCTTTAACCTGCATAGCACTTTTCCCAACGCGCTTGCGCATGTAATACAATTTTGCACGCATCGGGATACTTTCACGTTCAACCTCGATCTTCGCAATAAATGGCGAGTTGATATTAAATATTCTTTCTACCCCCTCTCCTGCTGAAACTCGGCGAACAGTGAATGTTTCGTGTATGCCAGATCCATGGCGCGCGATAACGATCCCAGAAAACAACTGTATTCTTTCTTTATCACCGTCGCGCACAATGGTGTGAACAACAACACCATCACCTACTTTAAACACTCGCCTATCCGGCTTAACCTGTTCTTTCGCAACTGATTCTATAATTTCTTGACTCATTTTTTAAAACTTCTTTTTCGCTAATAAATCTGGACGGACCTTCATTGTACGCTCTAATCGCTTTTCCTGGCGCCATGCATCGATCAATTGATGATTACCAGACAACAAGACCTCAGGGACCCCCATATCCATAAAAATTGCTGGACGAGTATACTGTGGGAACGTCAACAAGCCATCGCTGAAACTATCTTGTACCAACGACTGTTCACTGCCCAATACACCCGGGATATACCGAATAATCGCATCAATAAGCACTGCAGAAGCTAAAGTACCATTCGTTAAAACATAATCTCCTATCGATATCTCACGATCAACGACGAGATCACGGACACGCTGATCAATCCCCTCATAGTGCCCAGATAACAGCACTAAATTTTTTTCTACCGACAGTTCCTGCGCGATACTCGAATTTAAAAGCTCACCATCCGGACAAAGGTAGATAACCTTGGAAGATTTTTGTTTAACTGCATTTACAGCGGCAAAAATCGGCTCTGGACGCATAACCATACCAGCTCCACCACCAAATGGAGAATCATCTGTAATGTGATGCTTATCAGTAGCCCAGTCTCTAATGTTATGCAAATTTACACCAATTATTCCGGATCTTACAGCACGACCAACAATACTCGAAGAGATGAAGCCTTCCAACATCTCCGGGAACAATGATAAACAATCAAACTGTAATTTCGGGCACATACGCCTTACTTTTCAACACTCAGCGCTGCACGTCTCGCCGATTTGATCAATGATTTCACAGTATCAGTAGGCTGTGCACCAACGCCAAGCCAATATTCTGCGCGATCAATCGCCAAAGACAGCTTACTCGCATTTCCTCTCGCCTGAGGGTCATAATTTCCCAACGCCTCCACATACCTTCCGTCACGACGGCATGTACTTTCGGCAACAACTATTTTGTATACCGGACAGTTACGATGTCCCTGTCTCTGCAATCTAATTTTTAACGCCATAATTCAGTAAATTTTATAGTCCAATATTCAGTAACACCAGTCCTCATAGAAAAAGGCGAACATTTGTTATTGTCAAGAGTGTATTCAAAAAATCCTAATAAGCCAAAGACACGGTGTAGATGAATATTAAAAAAATATTAAGCTCGCATTTTTTTCATCTTATCTCAACATTTATGTAAAGGAATTTTACGATGGACTCGATGTTAAATTTAACTCCACGAGCACAACAAGTATTAATAATCGCCAAACAAGTGGCTGAACAATTCGGGCAAACATTTATTTGCACAGAGCACATTTTGCTTGGTTTATTGAAATTACCTCAATGTATCGCAGTTACGATATTAAAGTCTCTGAACGTTGATACAACCGAGCTTCGCAAAAAACTTGAAGAACAAATTCGCTCAAATAAGTCCAAGAATTCTCCTAAACAAGCATCAGATCAGGCGATCGAATTAACTCCACGCGTGCAGCAAGTTTTGTTGCTATCTGCAAAGGAGGCAAATATTTTACAACATCCTTACATCGGTACTGAACATCTGTTACTCGGGTTGATCCGCGAAGAAGAATGTTTCGCTTCAAAAGCATTGAGTGATTATGGTGTCAATCTTGCAAACTGCAGACAAGCTATTCTGTCCGCTCTCGACCCGAATTTTATTGATGACGATGAAAATGATGAAGCTGGTGATGATAATCTCATATCAGAATTAAAAGCAAACGGTGGTAAACAAGCTAGCGAAGTAAAAACACCAGCACTGCGTGCGTTTGGGCGTGATCTGACCGCAATCGCCAGCGATGGAAATTTGGACCCAATTATTGGACGTGATAAAGAAATTCAGAGAGTTATCCAAATTTTGTGCAGGCGTACAAAGAATAATCCTGCACTTGTTGGAGAGGCTGGAGTTGGTAAAACTGCAATAATTGAGGGCCTTGCACAGGCTATAGCTTCAGGGAATGTCCCATTACCGCTATTAAATAAACGCGTGATTTCTCTAGACATGGCTCTCATCCTAGCAGGAACAAAATATCGTGGACAATTTGAGGAGCGCCTGAAGGCAATTTTAGATGATATTGGACGTGCCAAAAATATAATACTTTTCCTTGATGAGCTTCATACGATAGTTGGAACAGGGTCATCAGAAGGCTCGATGGATGCTTCCAATATCTTAAAACCTGCTCTATCACGTGGCGAAATACAGTGTATTGGGGCTACCACTTTAGATGAATATCGGAAATATATCGAACGAGATAGCGCACTCGAGAGGCGTTTTCAGCCGGTAAAGGTCGAACCTCCGAGCATACCAGAATCCATCGCTATTCTGGAGGGAATCAAAGAAAATTACGAAAAACATCATAACGTAACATACACGCAAGATGCTATCGAATCTGCTGTTAAACTATCTGCACGATACATTCAAGATAGATTTTTGCCGGACAAAGCCATCGATTTACTCGATGAGGCCGGTGCACATACGAGATTGAGCCGCATGGTACGACCGCCAAAAATCAGCAAGATAAATACTCAACTCGAAGCATTGGTCAGAGATAAAGAGCAAGCAATTGCCGATCAAAGATTCGAAGAAGCAGCAAACTTACGCGATCAAGAAAAGAAATTGGAAATTGAACGTGATGAATTAACCCAAAAATGGCGCAATGAACTACCAAATAAGCCAACTGTTGTCGATTCTGAGGCTATAATGGAAGTGATTTCAAGTTGGACCGGAATTCCATTGTCAAAACTGGAGAAGAAAGAATCAGAGAAACTTCTATCCTTGAATGAAGCGCTTCGCAAGAACGTTATTGGGCAAGACGATGCTGTTGATTCGCTCGCACGTGCGATCAGACGTGCACGTGTGGACCTGAAAGATCCAAACAAGCCGACTGGATCATTTATGTTTCTTGGACCAACTGGGGTTGGTAAAACACACCTTGCGAAGATGCTGGCCGAACAGTTATTCGGTAATAAAGATGCTCTGGTCAAAATCGATATGTCAGAATATATGGAAAAACACACCGTTTCTCGAATAATTGGCTCTCCTCCTGGATATATCGGACATGATGAAGGTGGACAACTCACCGAATTGGTGAGGAGAAAACCATACTCTGTTGTACTGTTTGACGAGATCGAAAAGGCCCATCCAGATGTTATTCAAATCTTGCTACAAGTTTTGGAAGATGGGTGTTTGACTGATAGTTTCGGACGTAAAGTTGACTTCAAAAACACGATATTAATCATGACCAGCAATATAGGTGCTGAGATCATGCAACGAGATGTTACCCTGGGATTTCACAGCTCTCCGGAAGGAAATTTTTCAAAAATTAAGGAACAAATTATAGACGAAGCTAGACATACATTTAAACCAGAGTTTATTAATCGTTTAACCGATATTTTAGTATTTAAACAACTTGATCATGATGCATTAAAAAAGATAGTCGATATCGAGTTGAAAAAGGTTTCTTTACGTGCAAATGAACGTGATTTGACACTGAAATTTAGCAATAAGGCAAAAGAATTTCTGATAAAAAAAGGATATGACAAAAAATTTGGTGCTCGTCCGTTGAATCGTGCAATCGAAAAATATGTAGAAGATCCATTGGCAGATGATATTTTACGCGGAGAAATAAACGGTCAAACAATCTCTGTGACTGCAGATGATAAGAATGAAGATTCGTTGATATTCAAGTTTCAGTCAAAAGCAGAACAGAAAAATCCAGCAGATGGATATTCCACAGAACAGCAAACTTCTGAAATGGCCAACCAAAATCGATAGTAAAGCCCAGTAAGTTACCTTGGAACATCAGTTTCATCTCGAACTACACTCGGGCAAGATGGTCTACATTTCTTTCGGCCACATGTAGCTTTCATGAAGCGCGAGTTGATCACCGTTTGCCCCAATGAGCTCTATTTTCCAAGCATTAATATCCGACTTGCTAAGGTTTCTTGATGTTATTCCTAAATAAGCTTCAGCTGTAAATGACGGACGTTTATTAGGTAGCTTGAAACTAAATTTCTCGGCCTCCAATTTTTCTTTAAATATCAGATAAATGTTGACCTTAATATTACTTGGGAGCTCAGTAAGTGGCTTATTGAAATTTACTATAAAATATAGTCCACCACGATTAGCAGGATCGTCCCTGACAATACACTTATGTCCGTAATATTCTCGACCACCATTGAAATATTCCTTTATCCGTTTAAAATCCCTAACTGAGAATTTTTGAGGTGTAATATCAACAATTTTGATATCGTTTGTCACCGGCACAGAAAATGTGTTGCTGAATGGCGAGCAGTATGTTAGGCCCGAACTAACCAGAGAAAAAAGCACAAGGGAAACTACCCGAAACATGCGGAAATAACAACCCAATCAAGGAAAATTTTCAAGAATTTTTGATGCCAACTTCACAAAAAAAGTTTTTTACTGCCCTCGCCCCTATGCGGGATATCACGAACCGCCAATTCTGTGATCTATTCACAAATTACGGGGAACCAGATTTTTATGTTACAGAATTTTTGCGCGTACATTTAACATCAAAAATAGATACCAATATTGAAGATTTCTTGCTAAACCGACAAAGTAAAAATCCAATATTTATCCAACTTTTGGGACATGAACCAAATGAATTCGTAAGAATCGCTGAACAACTTGCACACCTTGGAGCATCCGGTATTGACCTAAATTTCGGATGTCCAATGCCCAAAATATGCAAAAAAGGCACAGGTGGAATGCTGCTCACAGAGCCTGCTGCTATCGAACGAATCGTGTCTGCCCTAAAAGAAAATAGTCGCTTACCAATTTCTGCGAAAATTCGAATAGGATTTTCTGATGATTCCAATTTTGATGAAATTTTACGAATACTCAATAAGTACGATTTATTTTGTGTCACAGTACATGCACGCACAGTTAGGGGGTTGTATCGAGAACCTGTGAACTACGAATACGTCAAATATGCTAAAGAACTCCTAAATTGCCCCGTACTCGCAAACGGAGAAATAAATTCCGCTGAACAAGCAATCAATGTCATCCACTCAACTGGCTGTGATGGTGTAATGATTGGACGAGCGGCAATACGTAATCCATATATTTTTTCACAAATTAAATCATTGATACAACGAAAACCAGTACAACAAGTCACGTTCCAGAACATAGAGCATTACATCGATCACCTCATGCAAATAGCCGAAAATTCAGTTCATAATGAACAATCACAAGTTTGTTTAATGAAAAAATACTTAAACTTCATCGGGCAATCCATCGATGAAAATGGTGAATTTTTGTACCATATGCGGAGAACAAGTTCCAAATCAGAGCTGATACAGGTCATAAAGAACTATATATCTGCAATGGGACAAAGGCTTTTACATGATGGACCATATCCAAATTTACTGGCTCGTCCAAACTGTGAATAGGAAAGTAATACTTGACTTCTAATAGGCCACCATTTACCCTATGAGCCGTAGTGGGGACTAAAAAATCGACAGTTAAATGTGGCTTTCTTGCATTTGTGCTCACGCTGATTTTATTCCCAGGAGCATTGGTTGCAAGCGGCAGTGCAGTTCCAAATGCGGGAGAGAGAATATTCTCGCTTGCCGGCCATAATGTCACTGATACCATATTGACCGGTTGGATAGTATCTGGGATTATAATTTTGCTCGTACGTTGTCTACTACGTGGTGGCGTTCACACGATTCCGACGCATGGACAGGCTGTTATTGAATACTTAATAAATGGGCTACAATCGTTGTTTAAACCAATCGTCGGCGAAAAGATGTTTCATCATATCTTTCCATTATTGATCGGATATTTTGTTTTCATTTTAGTTCATAATTGGAGCGGCTTATTGCCCGGTGTTGGCTCGATAGCGGTCATCACTGACGGAGCCCCGAGATTTCTGCTACGTCCAACTAATTCTGATCTCAACACAACACTCGCGTTGGCTTTGTTTTCAGTATTTGCATGGGCATATTATACTATCAGATATTCTGGTCCTAGAGCTTTTTATCACGAAATATTCGGAAATAAGGCAAATAAGAGCGATATGGGTAGCGTGATGTACTCATTCTTATTTTTCATTTTCCTTGCTGTCGGATTGATAGAATGTTTATCTGTCCTATTCCGTGTAGTATCGCTTTCGTTTCGTTTATACGGTAATGTTTTTGGTGGCGAAAATTTGTTACACTATATGACCGGGTTCAGTGAAGTGCTGCAAAAATACTCAATTGTGAGGTATTTAGCCTATCTCTTGCCACTACCGTTTTATCTACTAGAATTTTTAGTCGGATTGATACAAGCCTCTGTATTTACGCTGCTTGTATCGGTTTATGTCGGCCTAATAAGTAACCAAGAAGAGGAATCTTCCGTTGAAAACATTTAACTAAAAAGGAATTATATGCTTAGTATATTAGCAGAGCTTACTGGAAATATCAGTACTGGATTGGTACAAGCTTGTGGATGCTTTATTTCTGGTCT
>JAIDVZ010000108.1 GCA_029059365.1 Opitutales bacterium
GAATTATGCTTTGCGTACTTTGTCTAACATTCGCTACATGCGCATATGTTTGCCTAAAATCTCCTCTACAACTGGAAAGCGTAAGGAACTGGCTTTTGTACGATAAGCGGTCAACTTTGATCTTATTCGGTTCAGCCACAGTTATCTTATTATACAAAATTTTGCACCTAAGTACCGCTGATTTTGGAGAATATAAAAATCTGCTATTAATCTTATTTTCAACGATTTGCGTACTTTCTTTCTTTAAAGTACGTGAGTTGCTTTCTGTTCGCGGATTAGCGATACTGATGCTGTTTTTCTGCGATTATGTGCTTGATATTTTACAGGCTAGTTCATCCATCTTGAATAACATTTTAGTTTTCGTCATTTATATCGTCATCGTATTTAATATCGTAATTGGATCAGTTCCTTATTTGTTGAGAGACTGGTTAGACCATCTGATTGAGCACAAAGATGCCCGTAAGGTTTTTGGATATTTGTTCAGCGCAAGCGCATTTGTAACATTGGCGATGATTCTTTAATTGAATAAAAATTTACTTATGTTTCTATGCTTCAGTAGGAAAGCACAAATATCGTTTCGCGCCGCAGCAGAATCTTCTAATAAAAAATAATTGCCGTTTTCGTAGCGTTTCAAATAGGCGTTTGGCAGTATTTTTGCCCATCGCTTTAGCGATGCCGACGTGTGGAAAAAATCCAAATCTGCCCAAAAAAATTTCATCTTTTTATTCGATAATAAAAAGGCTTTTGATTCCAGTTCATCGTACTTGGGCAGTGATTTGTGATCGGGGAATAGTGGAATATCGTTTAATCCTTGCCCGATTGCTACTCGGTCCAAAAAGGAATGATATGGCCAAAGGTAGCCTTTTTCGATCTCCGGAGTCATAGTCTCTGCTCCCAGATGAAGATAAATTTTCTGCAAAAAATTCGTGAACCGCGTCAGTACGACCCTTAATATAGGCAGCTTAAATATCAAAGCAGTGAATGTAAATTTCGGATACCTAAAGCAAGAGGAATTTAAAAACACCATGCTGCTTATGCGCTCCGGCCAACGTTCTGCCATGGCTAACCCAACCGCTACCCCGAAATCATGCATAACGAGGTGAAACTTCCGAAATTGCATGTTTTCGGCAAATTTTATAGCATTTTTTATATGATTTTCGATGTTGTATTTGTAATGCAACGGCTTATCCGAAAAACCATACCCCAAGTGATCGAGAGCAACACATGAAAATTCCGATCGCAATTCCTTGATCAAATCACGATACATAAACGACCAGCTCGGAAATCCGTGTAAAAATAATACCGTCTCTCCCTTCCCGGTCTGAATATAATGGACGCGATTCCCGCTTGAATCGATTACAGAGTAATTCGAATCAAACGGATACATCTCACCAAATGTATCAACTGTCTTTAGAATCGCCATCCAATTCGATGAGTAACGTCCGTAAACAAGATTAATCTATTTTAATTTTCTTGTAATTTTCGTGAGATTTTTCGCGCGGAATTTTTATGGTCAATATTCCATTATCAATCTTCGCCCTTGCTTTTTCGAATTTTGCGTCATCCAACCGGATACTTCTAGTAGAAGCATTTATTGAACGCTCGCGATGCAAATAGTTTGCATTGTCATCTTTACGTTCCTTTTTAGAAGATAAGACGATCACCAATGTACTATCTGAGTAGGAAAGATCAATATCCTCCTTCTTTATCCCCGGGACTTCGACTTCGATGACATACTCTTTTTCTTTCTCAACCACATCCATGCGGCAACTCTCGCTTGTAGAATTGTTGTATCGATACGTGTCAAAAAAGGCGCTCTCAAACGCACTCAATTCTAAACTCAACCATCCACAAAACGTGCAACAAACGATCAGCACCCGCTTAAACCAATTTAACACCATAACAACCTCCTAGGCCGCCATTATATATTCGAGCGAATTTAATATGCAAGCTTAGTCTGGTCCAGCTCGGACCTAAAGATTGATTATCAAATATAGAAAACCACAGCCAACATCAGCTGCTCAATGGTGGTGGGCGACACAAGACTCGAACTTGTGACCTACTGGGTGTAAACCAGTTGCTCTAACCAACTGAGCTAGCCGCCCAAATCGCACAAACAGTAGAAATTGATGCATCTGCGATTTGCAAGCTTTTATTTGCCACAAAAAATATTCAAATTATCGCATTTGGGCGTTTAAACTTCACCAGCTCATACCAAAGTTCGTTCCCTTTCGCTTCCATACCAAGCAAATCTTTAGCACTATAAACGATCCAAAAACCTTGATCAATTTCTTGGCTAATGTTTGGGATAACTGTGTACCCTAAAAAACCACGTAGTTGGATGTTGCTGTGTTTTTTTTTCAAGCGCAAGGCTTCATCGGGTGTAATAGCGTAATACAACTCAAATTGGTGCGCACGGTCATTAAAAACCCAGGCTGTTAACACTATCATATTCCCATCATATGGGCCACCGTTATAGACCGGTATATCACCAAATTGATAGGAGTAATACTCGGGATCGACATCACTCAAAAAACGCAAACATGGATCATTTAATTGTACACCAGAAATACTTCCATCCGCATGTTCACCAACTAAAATAACAGATTTTTTTAGCGCGACATCTTGTATAACCGGGTGTGCCACCAACACGCTACCTGTTAGTGAATACATCTCCCTCAGCTCATGGATATCACGACACATTGTATCAGTACCGATTGTAACGTATCATTAGCTAATAGCAAGATTTTTCAAAAGCTGACAGCGGATCGATGCAATTTTTTCATAAAAAATGCTTTACATATCGCATGAAACAAGATTATTAACCAATATCATGCAGAAAACGAGAAAGTCATTTGCTAAACGTTTCAAGGTAACTGCCGGTGGTAAAATACTGAGACGGACACCTGGGCGTAGACACTTGATGCGGCATAAAACACCACGCCAGCTAAAGAGCTCTGTGGCAGACAAAGAAATGGGAGCTGCAATGTGCAAACAGATCCGATATGCCATATCGGCGGGTCTGTAAAAGTAAAATTTTGTAGGGCTTACATGGCGAAGGCGGCCATGTGGCTGAAAATCTAAAAATTAAGAGGAAAACATGCCAAGAGTAACAAATGGAGTCGCGACTCATAAACGTCGGACGAGAGTATTAAAGCAAACACGTGGGTATTTCGGTAAGAAATCAAAGCTGTTCCGTTATGCAAAGGACGCGCTGTGGCGTGCCGGAAAGTTCGCTTATCGTGATCGCAAGCGCTTAAAGACAAATATGCGTCAATTGTGGATCGTTAGAATAAATGCTGTTTGCCGAGAACACGAACTACCTTACAATCGCTTTATTAACGGGTTAAAAAAAGCTGGAATTGAGTTAAACCGAAAATCATTGAGTGAGTTAGCGATTCATGATCCGACAACTTTCGTCGCATTGATCGAAAAAGCTAAACAAGCCCTAGCAGCTTCATGATGCGTATCATCTGTTTAGAATAATCGTTCCCAAAAGTTAAAAAAACGTGGAAGACAATTGTACATCATTAGTTGCTGAAGCTCGTGAGATGCTCGGACAGGTGTCTGATCGCGCAGGTCTTGAGAATGCGAAAGCTGTATTTTTTAGCGCGAATGGCAAAGTGAGATCGCTGTTTAAGCTACTATCTGCGGCATCAAGCGAAGAAAAACCGGTATTGGGACAAAAAATTAATCAGTGCAAAATTGCGATTGAATCCCTGTTTGCCGAAAAATTGCGAGATATCGAGAGTCGCGAAATCTGCCAAAATCTTGGTGAAAAGGTGGATCCGAGCATCGATGTTCCCACATCTGGTGGTGTTCATCCCCTGTCTCAAATACAGGAAACAATGGTCGAGATTTTCCATAAACTCGGGTTCACAGTCGCACTTGGCACAGAAATTGAAACCGGGTGGTTTTGCTACGATGCCCTCAATATGCCGGATTCTCATCCAGCACGTGACTCACATGATAGCTTCTTTTTGTCCCCGGGACTACAGATTGAAAATATTTCTCAGCATAGCTCTGAAGGGTACATTTTACGTTCACATACATCCACCGTCCAAGTACGCACGATGTTGGCTGAACAACCGCCGTTGAGGATACTATCTCCCGGGCGTACCTTTCGTCGAGATACTCCAGATGCCACCCATAGCCCAATTTTTCATCAATGTGAGGGGCTTGTGGTGGACAAAAATATTTCCGTGGCTGATCTAAAAGCTGTTTTGGACTTCTTTTTTAAAGAACTGTTCGGCAATAGGTGTGAAACACGTTTCCGACCGAGCTTTTTCCCGTTTACTGAACCGAGCTTTGAGGTTGATTTTCGGGCTCCTCATCTAGGGAAGCTTGGAAATTCCTGGATTGAGGTTGCCGGTTGCGGCACAGTAGATCCGAATGTATTCATTTCGGTCGGATATGATCCTGAGCAATGGAGCGGATACGCGTTCGGTTTTGGCATCGAGCGTATCGCCATGCTGATGTACGGCATTGATGATATTCGCTTATTTTACCAAAATGATACAAGATTTTTGAGACAATTTGCATAGCTTTGTCTGCAAATATCCTGATATTACTCATAATTTCGAAATGTAATTTGTGAGGCCCACATCTCGCAAATAGGCTTTAACCACCCAGTGCTGCCTAGATTTCCACAAACCAGATTTTCAGCTTGTGATATTAGGTAAAAAAAATACACTGATTCCCGCTCATTAAGATTAATTCCAATATTGGGAGGGAACATGAGTGGGGCAATACCAGGCAATGTACACGATACCGGACAACCATTACCCGTAAAAAACAACATCAAAAGTCGGGTCAAACTGTCCAGTACCAAGACAAATTTTCAGCCCAAAAACAACAATGCGATATGTAAAAAAAATCTAAATGAGCATTTAGTTTTAAAGCCTGAGGATATCGTAAATAATATATGCCAAACTATAAAAAAGACTGCCGACGCGTGTAAACTTCCGACAAGAAGCCTTTATTTGCTATGTCAAAGACTGTATAAAGATGCACTGGAAGCACACCTCTTTGCAAAACAAAAAAAATACCAAGCAAAGTATACATCCTCCGGAGATCAAATTGACATCAAGCAGACAATTAAAAAAGCTAAAAAATACAAAAATGAATTAAATAGCCTGCGCGATACGCTGTACAGTGGTAATGTTATTGATATATGCCTAAACCTAGCCCCGTTGTTCATCGATGCAGCTCGATCTGGCCATTTAAATAGCGCCTTCATAGAAAATTTATACAATCAGATCGAGCAAATGGTCCCATCAGATTCCCAGGTTCCAGGATATTTGAGAATTCTACAAATTTCATTTGCGAGGTTTTTACATCCCGAAACACTGCAAGCATTTATAAATTACATCAATACCTATCTTCAACAAATACAAGCTGCACAGGACAGAGCTGCACAAAATGAAATAGAAGAAAAGTTATTGCTGTTTGTGTATAACGTTCTAGTGCCGCCATACCAGCGCCCATATTCGGGATCGTGTTTTTTAAGCGCAATTTTGATAAATATGTGGCACAACAACCCGGTCAAACTCATGAACCTTATTAAATGTGTGATCAATTTGAATGGGACAATCGATCTAACATTTATGCATGGGAAGGGGGCTTTTGATCCACGTGATTTTAAGAAAAGATGTGATAAACGCGATGCAATCTATGAAATTCTCTCGGCTGTGCTCGCTTCAACAGATGAATATGAACAAATCAGCGTAGTGATAGACAAAGAAACACAGGATAATCCGCTAAAATATCAGACTGAACTAATATTAAAAGAACGAAAGATACCAGACCAAATAGCTGCGTATATCGCTGATACAATCACGGATAAGGTATTTTACGAGAATGGCAGAAGGATCCCGTTATGTGCACATAAAAAGTACAACGAAAAAACAATCGATGTCATGCACAATATAGCTCATGAATTGACAAAAGCAATGTCCCGAGTGGGATACAAAAATCCGGACGATGCGACCCTCAATTTAATGGCCATAGATATCCTCTCAAATGTTCATGCAAGGGGCGGTATTCCAGAAAATATCATGAAAAATTTATCAAAAAAGCCTCGTCCGCCTCGTGTGGAAACTATAGAATATAAAAC
>JAIDVZ010000109.1 GCA_029059365.1 Opitutales bacterium
TAGCATTAAAACAGAGCAAAAAAATTTACTTTTCATCGTAAATAAGTATCCACTTTACCAAAAAAAATGAGCGATAAAACAATTTTTGAAAAAATTATAGATCGTACAGTACCAGCTGAAATTTTACTCGAAAATGAGTACGCTATCGTGATCAAGGATATTAATCCACAAGCACCAATTCATGTGTTAATTATTCCAAAGCACAGGATATTGCGAATTTCTGAGGTTAAAGAAAGCGAATCGAGTATCATTTCTAATTTATTTTTAACTGCAGCACAGTTTGCAAAAGAAAATAACATCTCAGATTTTCGATTGGTCATAAACAATGGGGCGCAAGCCGGAGAAACAGTACCTCATCTGCATATTCATCTGTTATCAGGGCGCCCAATGGGCTGGCCTCCAGGGTGATAACAGCATAAAAAATTTTTTACCAGGCTCTACTCTGGGAAATGAGCAGATGTATTATCGTCTGCTTCATTTTAGGCGAAACAAAATCTATATCCTTTATTGTATCCAATGTTGCCCATCGATATTCGGAATGTTCACGCTTATCGATCTTCACATCAACATCATATGGAACCCGACAAGAAAATCCGAGCCCTGGAATTATTTTGCCACCAACCTTCATTTCAAAACAACCCAAGGGACGCCAATGGGTCGCCTTAAGTCCAGTTTCTTCCAGCAATTGCCGCCGAGCAGCCGATTCAAAATCCTCATCTTCACGGACTTGTCCGCCTCCACATTCCCATTCACCGGGGGCAATTTGTCTGTTGGTCTTGCGCTTTAAAATTAAAATTTCCGCATTGCGGTCAGGGCCAAGTCGGTAACAGTAAAAAGAAACATGTGTTTCTGTTAATTGAATACCATCTTCACGCAGTCCATAGGCCTGCTCTCTAAATAATGGTAAAAATAATATAAAAAAAACTATACCACGAACAAATGATCTCATATCACATATCCACGCGACGCTTTCATAATAATATAGTTCGAGATAAAACAAAAGAAAAAATTAGACATTTCGTTCATGTTCGCTAGAGTGAGGGCCTCGGGATTATGAGCAGCGTGTTATTACAAAAGCCAAGTGTATATTACGGGGTAAGACAATTTACTATTTTTTTGGACAAAAAAAATACACTTTTGAACACGGTTCTAACATCAATTCACGAAAATGGGCTAACGCTAATCGCGTTTTCTTCCAATGAAACGTATGATTATTTAATTTTACGTATTGTTACAAATTACGCGGACAAATTGGTGGCGTTATTAAAAAGCAAGAATATATATTTCAGCGAACAGCTGGTCCTCGCTGCTGAATTCCTACACTCAGACGATATAGCAAAAATTGTAGATACGATTTCTTCTGCCGAAATCGGAATCAATTATTTTTATCCCCTACTGTCATGCCAAAACAATAAACTTGGATTAATATTAAGCGTTGAAGACATCGACTTGGCATCTAAGGCACTTTCTCAAAGCGGAATAACAATAATTTCACAAAACGAAATTGATCGTTAAAAATTGAAACAGGTATTTTTATGAAAAATTCAGATACAAACATCGCAAATATTATTGCTCGTGAAATTATCGATTCTCGCGGCAATCCAACCGTCGAGGTAGATGTTATCCTAAGTAATGGTACTATGGGACGAGCCAGTGTACCATCCGGAGCTAGCACAGGAGAACATGAAGCCATAGAGCTGCGCGACAAAAATGCACCTGCAAAACAGCTACCAGCTGCAATAAATCCTAAGACTAGATTTGGAGGTAAGGGCGTATTGGCTGCAGTAAATAATGTTAATACTGAAATTAAGCAGGCTTTGATCGGATTAGACGCTAGTAAACAGGACATCATCGATCGTACTATGATTGAATTGGATGGCACTGCTAACAAAAGTCGTTTAGGCGCAAACGCTATACTTGGTGTTTCAATGGCAGCAGCAAAAGCGGTAGCACACAGCAAAACTTTACCATTGTTTCAGTATCTTGGTGGAACAAATGCTAAAATATTACCGATACCTATGATGAATGTTCTCAATGGCGGTGCGCATTCTGATGCCCCAGTAGATATACAAGAATTCATGATAGTACCGCATAAAGCACACTCAATTCGTGAAGCCGTACAGATCGGAGCTGAAACTTTTCATGCATTGAAAAATGTACTACATAAACTTAATCTATCGACTGCGGTTGGTGATGAAGGCGGATTCGCACCGAATGTATCATCCAACGAACATGCATTTAAACTAATCGTCGAAGCTATCCATGCCGCTGGATATAAGCCTGGCGAAGAGGTGTCAATTGCAATTGATGCTGCAGCCTCTGAGTTTTACGACGTAAACAAAAAAAAGTACATTTTCAAAAAATCTGATCATTCCGAACATACAGCAGAAGAAATGATAAAATTTTACGAAGATTTAGTGGCGAAGTTCCCGATCATTTCAATAGAAGATGGACTTGACGAAAATGATTGGGACGGTTGGAAATTATTTACATCACGCTTAGGCAATAAAATCCAGATTGTGGGTGATGATTTATTTGTCACAAATAAAGAATATCTCTCCAAAGGAATTTCTATGAACGTTGCAAATGCGATCCTGGTAAAAGTCAATCAGATCGGATCATTAACCGAAACATTTGATACTGTAGAACTTGCCAAAATTTCAAAATATCACCCTGTTATTTCCCATCGTTCAGGTGAAACAGAAGATACAACGATTGCTGATATCGCGGTTGCGATGAATGCAGGTCAGATAAAAACCGGATCGATGAGCAGAACAGACAGGATTTGCAAATACAACCAACTCATGCGTATCGAAGAATATCTCGGGGAATCCGCAATATACGCTGGAAATATGTAATCTCACCAAAAATTTAAAGCTCCAAGTAAAATCTGGAGCTTTTTTATTACTTTACTTCCAACAGGGAATCATTTGTGGAAATAACTTTAAATGGGCGATCGCACTGCACTTTTACGCTAGATCCATCGTATAAACGACCAGAAAAATAGCGCACATTGCCATCTTCACTGTCAACAATCACGTACACCTCACCATGCGCAACAAGTTCTATAGTGCGTGGGTCCTCTATCGCGCGACAAGGCGCACCCGATACCGCTAAATGACTATCACCCTGGACATTAGTCTCAATCTGCGAAGGAACTTTTGATTCTGATACGGAATCCGACTTTGCCTCATTTGCTGGTACAACGTCTAAACACTGTCCAATAAACACGCTCATTGCATTCAGCGCCCAATCCATA
This sequence comes from Opitutales bacterium, assembly GCA_029059365.1. Lineage (GTDB taxonomy): Bacteria > Verrucomicrobiota > Verrucomicrobiia > Opitutales > JAIRKQ01 > JAIDVZ01. The sequence goes on from JAIDVZ010000109.1 coordinate 3,260, forward strand.
CCGTGCACTATCGCCTTCGGAGTTAATGAATTAACTTTGACGCAATCATTATAATCACATATGGCGTGGAGCTTTCCGTGTTTCAAAATGGTTATCGCAGCGTTCAGGTAAATTTCCTTTTTGTCGTGATTAAATATAAAATTTGTCACCCTAACATTTACCCGATACTCACACTCTTGCGATATTCTAACCGGCAACATCACAACTGAATATTTTCCCTTCAATCGGCTGGATAACCCAATATAGAGCGATCGAGAAACACTCGTTTTAAACGGCTCCCCCCACCGTAATAATTCTGACCTTAAAATTTCGCAACCGTCTTTTAGTGAGACAAACTGTGATACATCAGCATAAGCTGGGATTTCTTCTAAATCCACATGAACAACTTTTTTCCCATTGTTACACGAATTATCTGTTGCTCCCAATTCTTTAAAACCCAACGCGTAAAACCGTGAATTATCCTTTTGTGGCGAAAATAAACAACCACAACCTAGCATACTGTATACCAATAAAAGCAAAAATTTCCTCATAGTGCCTTACCTGCAAAAATAGAGTTTGGATTTCTTTCCAAAAGATCGAAAAATTCCCTGATTGAACGCAACATTCTTTCTAACTGAACAAGTGCATTTTCTAAATTCTCTCGGAAACATGAATCCGAACGAATAAAATCTGATAACCATTCCATCATTTTATCTAGGTTATCCATACTATGATCCATTCGTTGATCAAATTTAGTGGTTATGTTATCAACTGAACCGAGTATCTTCTTGATTTTTTCATCCTTTACCAGGTCCGAAAAATTATTACACGCCTCAATGAAGGACTTATTGAGCTTATAAAAATCTACATCATCCAATCCACGAGATAACTTTACTAAAACTGAATCTATATTGCTTCCTATGCTTTCCAAATCAAGCTTTGCTAGATTCTGCATAATAGAGTCTAAACCAGCCAACAGTTCATCAAGATCAGTGCGCATAGACGGCATTTGCTGAAACTGCAGTCCGTCTATATACTTAAAAAATCGCTCATTGTCGTATGGGTAGTAGTCGATCGAAACAAATTTTTTACCAGTAACAAGGCTGTCTAGGCAAAGTTTGGCAGCCATACCGTGCGAAATTTGCTCAGCAAAAAAGGCCTCATAATCATGCTTAACAACTCTATTACCATTTATCGTTCGAAAAGCTCCAGCATCAATCTTCAACAACACCGACGCACATGCTTCATCGGTATCTTCATCATGAATTATATCGGTTGCTTCTACCGAACCAACCCGTACTCCTTTGAATTTTACCGGCGCTCCAATGTCTAGACCGTTTAAAGAAGTGTCAAAAAACGTATATAATCGAACATTTCGTGAAAAGAAATTATTCGAAGAAAAAAGAAGCAGCAACACAACAAACAAAAATATCGCAGATACGACAAATACTCCGATTCTTACTGGACTCGCTTTCCTGCTCACTTAGGCAGACAAATATGAAATAATCTTCAAAAATGGCAACACTAAATTTTGTTTACGAGTGTCTCTGATGGTCCCATTTAACAAACTCTTTTTCTTTAAAACAGAACAATTCTGGTTGCTCGATTTCTTCTAAAATATCCGACAAATGTCCACTATAACCTGAAATTTTGTATTCTATTTGCTCGTTTGAGCAACTCGTTCCAAATCGACGAGTTTGCAAAAATAAAACATTAGGCGGAACCTGTTCAGCAAATATATATTCCGTTCCATCAACTGGTCGAATGAGATATCCTCCACTTCCAATACTCGTAGCTATCGGGAATCGAAACTTGGTGATATTCGCAGCCATATCTAGACTAGAATATCGAAACAAACGTAACGGTTTATCGCATAATTTTTGCCAAACATTTATCATGGTTACGCAAAATCGCAGCCCTAAAGTTGAACCCGGACCATAACAGTAAATAATCCCTTCAAGCTCTTGAAAAGTACGACCTTGCATCGAATCGCCTACCAGGCGCGGCAATGACTCGATAATATCACCACATGCACATAAGATACCCTCAGGTGCACCATCAAGATTCGAAAATCCACACTGTATCAGCGGGGTTGATGCATCGATTACTAGATATTGTGCCATCACACGGTCAGTGTGTGTAACTAGACCAACAAAATTTGCAAGTAAAAGGGTCAACGGTATGTTAGCACCAAGCCCTGTATCATCTTACCCCAACCATCGACCAAAACGAATAGCAAAAGTTTAAATGGCAATGAAATAGTCATAGGCGAGACCATCATCATACCAAGCGCCAATAGAATATTAGATACGATGAGATCGATAGCAACAAAAGGTAAGTACAACAAAAACCCTATCTGGAAAGCAGAAGTTAATTCCGTGAGGGTAAATGCCGGCAATAAAATCATAAAATCTTCTGGAGATACGTCCTTTGACAATTCCTCCGGCCAGATCCTCTGAGCAGATTTTACAAAAAATGCGCGATTATTATCAGTGGAATGCTTGCTTAAAAATTCTTGTAACGGCATCTTCAGCTTATTGACAATTTCAACCACTTCATCGAAAGAATTTACCTTGAAATCAGTGTCTGCTATCAAACGCCCGGTATCCATAATTATGGGGTGCATAATATATAAGCTCAACATGATAGCCAAACCGTTTAACACCATGTTCGGTGGAACTTGCTGAACTCCGAGGGCATTTCGGACAAGGCTCAAAACGATAACAATCTTGACAAATGATGATATCAAAAGTGCCGCAAATGGCGCTAATGACAGCGCAATGAGAATTGTAATTATCGATATTGGATCGTAAGTAAAATCAGTTATCATTTTATATAAATTTTGTTATTTGAACGCCAATTTTACCATCAACATCCACCAATTGCCCATATCCAATCAGAGTACCGTTTGCACGGATTTCAATGGAATCTTCAGTTGGATTTTGACATACAAAAGTATATCCGTCCTTCAGTGCATCTAATTCTCCCAGAGTCATCTTTTGACGACCAGTCTCAAAAGTTAGGGTGATATTAAGGTTGTCAACTGGTACATTAAGGGACTTTTTTCGACGTGTAGTTTTACTAAAATCAGGGCCTTTTAATTTATTTATTTGGGCTGTATCTCCCGAATTTTCCGCTTCTTCTGCCACCGGAGCTTCTTCTGCCACCGGAGCTTCTTCTGCCACCGGAGCTTCTTCTGCCACCGGAGCTTC
>JAIDVZ010000011.1 GCA_029059365.1 Opitutales bacterium
ATGTTGTAACTTGTTGAACAACAATTAATTGAGTATAATTATCAATGCGCGTTGCTTTGCGATAAAATTAAAGCTTATTTGCATAACCAGTTGTATATCAATGAATTATGCACAAAGTTGGCCTAATTTTTTGAATTTAAATTAATTTCTAGCGGTTGTTCAGGGATTTTCCCTGCCAATATTGGTTGCAAATATTTAGGCAAAAGTGTTGGATAAATGGTCTCTTTGGAATTTATAATCTCGTCAATTGAAAACCAGCGTAGTTCCTTTGCTACTGCTTTTTCTTCCACGGTAAGATTGGATAAATTGACGGTTGTGGTGTTTGTTTTAGCGAGCACAAATCTCTGAATGATATGTGTAGGTGTGCCATACATGACAAGATCGAGTGCACCACGCCAAATTATTGGTCCAAAGTTCACCTCTTTATCAGTTAACGATGTTTCCTCAAATAATTCTCGTCTCATCGCTTGCTCAGTGGTCTCGCCTTCCTCTATTTTACCACCGATCAATTGCCAAAACTTACCATTATATTTACCGGAAGCTTCCGTTATATTTTTATCATCGATTCCTATCAGCAACAATTGGTTGGATTGATTTAATAATACTATTTTTATGCTATTTCTGATGTCCATTCGTGCGTAACTTTATTAGTAACCAGTTCCAAAATGGGAAGATTTTTGTTCCGTTTTTTATCTGTTTTGCGAAAAAGGCTTGATTGCAAATATGGCAGAGATACACCCTAGGAATAGGTTATGGGCAAAAGAGATGGAAAATGAATTTCACATCGTAGGGTTTGGGATAGCGAAATAAAAAAATAGTTAAGAATTAGGAAAATGGGCAGTGAAAATTTCTATTAATGACGGCGTAACAACGAAGATTATCGAAGATGTCGAGCGTCTAGCTGACTCTTGGCATGAAAAGTATGAGACCTCAAAAGGTATTCAATACGGATTTAAAAAATTTTTCATTACTGCTGAAAAAGATGACGAAACCATCGGAATTTTGATCGGATACACAGCTTTTTCTGAAGTATATATTGATGATTTGGTTGTGCATGAAAAATTCAGAAGACAGGGTGTCGGGAGAAAACTTTTGCAAAAATTAGAGGAGTATTTCGATGGCCAAAATTATAGCAATATAAGTTTGGTAACAAACGAATTTCAGGCTCCGGATTTTTATAAAAAATGCGGATATTCTTTGGAATTTGTACGAAAAAATGAAAGATTCCCTTCGTTTTCTAAATATTTTTTCATAAAGTGGCTAAAGTAGGAAGTGTGGATAATATCCGTTCGATCGCGGAGCAACGGTAATCGAGTTCCTATCGAAACTTTGCAGAATCTTTTATAAAAAACGCAGTCAGAAATTATATAAAGTAAATCGGACTAAGGTCGCACAAAAGTTTTGATGCAGAAACGATTTCGAAATAACGTATCTGGAGATGGTGGAGGTGGCGGGAGTTGAACCCGCGTCCTACTAATGTTCAAAAAATGCATCTACATGTTTATCTGATGTTTATGAGAAGTGATGCAGTACATCAGAAAACTGATATCACCTCTTTGCGATATGCTGAGATCGATGTACCTACCGCATAAATACATCGCCTACTCGCTAGATACACACCCAATCATCATAGCGAGTATCTGATGATTAGACGTGCTACTTGTTAAATTAAGCAGCAATTGCTTCGGCCTCATTGCTGAAGTCGATATTCATAATTTTGTTGTCATTTATGATTTTTAACGGCTTTTTACGAAGCCAACCGTCATCTTCGACATGCAACATTAATCTACGGTCAATAGTCGAATCCATGTCACCCCCAAATAGAAAATGAGAGATGAATTATCCTTTTTCAAAGAGCGCAGCATCTGCCTTATTAAATGAATTGTAAATTTTGACAAGAAATATATCTCTCAGCATTTTTTTTATTCCGAAAACTAAAGTTTCATTTACCTTGAGACTCCTCCCCAAGCGTAATGAAAACAAAGCTAGTACTTTTTATCGGGCCAGATTTTGGGCATGATTTCACGAGGGATATTTTGCGTAAACGTGCTACTTATCGATGTATCTTTGTTAAGGATGAAATTGTTGGATTAGCCGTTGCATTTGTAAAACAGCCAGATATCGTGATTTGTCGACGCAAATCGTGTTTGTTACCCTCAGGATATATGAAATTTTGGCTGAAGCATGCCCTGGAGAGTTGTCGCTTTTTTGTGTTCAGTAGCAATTTTAAAGGAAAATCGAAATGAACTTATTCGATGTACTTGCGTTCGATACGATCGGAAAGATAGCTCGTGCACAAGCGGTAGTTGCATTTTGAGAAGCGAGAAAATTCATCCAGCGAGATTGTGTCCCTTCCTTGGGACCCCCAAAAAACTACTTCATCCCCTACTGATACTTCTGGTAAGTCGGTGACGTCTACTGTTATTGTATCCATTGAAACTAATCCCAACGTCGGGCATCGATGTCCACGAATTAGCACAGATCCGGACATATCACGGGAGATCCCATCTGCATATCCAACAGAAAGTAGTGCGATTTTTGTATCGCGTTTTAGTTGGCAAGTAGCTTCATATCCAACTTTTACCCCACGAGGCAGAGATTTTATAAGAACAACGAACCCTTTTAAAGAAGCCACTGATTTTAAGTGTAATTTTTTTACCAACGGATCAGTTTCAGGGTATCCGTACTGCAAAATTCCTATCCTGACGGTATTTGTGCCATCGGCAAATTTATCAATCCCAAAGCTGCTTGATGCGTGTAACATGGCTGTTTGAGGAGAATTTTTTGGGATAACGCTTAAAAAGCGCTCATGTTGTTCGATCGTTTGTTGCGGATCTGTTTCAATTGATGCATAGTGCGTCCCGTATCCGGTTATTTTGAGATGTTGGCCAGCCGTTCGAACATATTCCAAGAAATTACCTAAATCCTTGTACCACACTCCCGCACGTCCCATACCCGTATCGATCGCGATTTGAATCTCCTGATCAGAATTTTTTTCTGCTGCATACTGTTCCAGTTGATCGATTTCTTGGCGTGATGAAACCATAGGTACCGCGTTGGATTCCCGTAATTCTGCGACTTCAGCCGGAAGCATGGGACTCAAAATTATTATCGGCAACATCGAACCAAGTGTACGAATCTTTTGTGCTTCCCAAACGTTTGCCACGGCGAATCCTTGTGTTGAAGAAGCCAAATTTTTATCAACAAAACGAACAATCTTTTCTAGCCCTAAGCCGTACGCATCCGCTTTGATAACCGAAAAGTATGAAATATTTTTCGGCAAAAAAGCTCTGATTTTACGAACATTTTCTGCAAAAATGCGCAAATCCACTTCGAAAATGCCACGCATGAGAGAACCAGAGCACTCATTTCAAAAGGGAAGTCAAGCGGAAAACATTCAATGTTTGACGACAAACTTTACTGATG
>JAIDVZ010000110.1 GCA_029059365.1 Opitutales bacterium
GTCTAAATACTATATTAAATGAAAGGCGGACAACTGGTTTTATCCCACTGCATGATCTTTTATATAGCGTACGATCAGTTGATTCTATGGGTCATACAACCAGGTTTGATATTTTTAACAATGGCACCAAAATAACCCAAAAAGAGAGAACATTTTATTCTTCTTCAACTGATTTAGAAGAGTATTTTTTTCGCAGTGGGAAAAATTTTGCTGATGAAATTTTGTGGGAGAAGGATGTAAAAGCAGCTCGGTTTTTAAAAATACAGTGTGCAAATATAATTCTTACGTTTGCGAAGAAAAATAATGTATGGCATATGGAACGCCCATTCAACCGCCCAATAAATAATTTTATTGTGGGGGATCTTTTGAAGTTTCTGCATGATATTCACTGTAGCGTGATTGTCATAAATCAACCGATTGTTTCGCCAGATTTAGAGATTACGGTGGGTTCAGGTGACTTTCAAGTTAAGTTAGATTTTTTACAAAAAAATGGGAAATTTTCTGTTCAAAAAAATGGTGTGGTTTTCGAAATTCCAGCAGAATTTGGTAATTATTTGGAAGATTTATTTGAAATGCCATTAAGATTGCGTATATTCGACGACATACGTATCGATTCTCTGGAACTACAATCGGTTACCGATGAAAAAACGATCCTGTTGCAAAAATTAGAAACTATAGACAAGTGGCAAGTATCTTTGCGCGACGATAAGTCTATAAAATTTTCAGAAATAGGAAGTGATCAGATCATTAACTTAAAGAAATTTTTATCCGAACTGTCCTTACGAGAACAATTGCATATAAAAATTAAGGGTAAACCAGTCAAATACCGTCTGCGGTTGTACTCAAGTATAGGAGTTTTAAATTTCCAAATTTTTGCTGATTCACAACAGTGTATGTTGTTACATGAGGAAAGCGGGGCGATTTTTAGTGTCCCATGCGAATTTATGAAAATTTTGAATGAAGTGATCGATATTTGTGGACAAGATGATGAAGGAGATTCTACCGGAAGAAGCAGCTGAATTTATAAAAAATGGTGATACAGTGGCCTTCAGCGGATTTAGCCCTGCTGGATGTCCGAAAGCTGTTCCACATTGTTTAGCGATGCGAGCTGAAAAGGAGCACAAATTTGGTCATGAGTTTAAAATAAACGTTTTGAGCGGGGCATCGACAAACGACTGCATCGATGGAGAATTGACACGAGCAGATGCAATGTTGTCGAGGTTTCCATATCAAACCGGGAAAGATATCCGTAACAAAATAAATGATGGGACAATTCGATTTTGCGATATTCATATTTCACAATTTCCGCAATATTTACGCGATGGTATTTGGGGAAAGATCGATGTTGCGGTCGTTGAAATGGCGGAATTTTCAGAATCTGGAGAAGGCGTTTTAACAACTGGAGTAGGGTGTACGCCTTTATTTTGCCAATTAGCCGATAAAATAATTATTGAGATTAATGAATATCATAAATCAAAAATTTTAGGGATGCATGACATTTATGATGTTGGCGGCATAGGTAACAAAAAACTTATCCCCATTCTGTCGCCAATGGATAGGATAGGGAAGACAAACATAAAATTAGATCCAAAAAAAGTTATCGGGATTGTCCGGACAAATATCCCTGACAATAACTTTGATTTATCCCAATCATCTGAGGAAACCAATAAAATTGGGCATAATGTGTCGAAGTTTTTGGTAGACGAGATGATTAATGGCAGAATTCCATCAAGATTTTTGCCAGTACAATCAGGAGTGGGTAATGTATCTAATGCGGTGTTACAGACGATGAATGAAGAATCGAAAATACCGTGCTATTGCATGTACTCTGAGGTTCTACAAGACTCGGTGATTGATGGGATTGAAGATGGTAAAATTCTTTTTGGAAGCGCATGTGGGCTGAGCGTTTCCAATGAATGTTTGGATAAAATTTACTCAAATTATGATTTTTTTTCTAAGCGCTTAGTACTGCGACCAATTGATGTTACAAATAGTCCCGAAGTAATAAATAGGCTGGGTGTTATTAGTATAAACACGGCGCTAGAAGTCGATATTTTTGGTAACGTTAACAGCACACATATCATGGGAACCGATATTGTTAACGGGATTGGTGGAGCAGCAGATTTTTCTCGAAATGCGTATTTATCCATATTTGTATGCAAATCATCTGCAAAAAATGGCAATTTGAGTACAATTGTACCACTTTGTTCGCATATTGATACGTCTGAACATTCTGCTAAGGTGATTATCACAGAATATGGGATTGCTGATTTGCGTGGCAAACCTCCGGCTGAGCGTGCACATTTGATTATAAAAAATTGTGCACACCCTGATTATCGCGATTTTTTGTACAAATTTTTATCATTTGGTGGCAAAAAACATGAACCGATTGATCTGCGAAAAGTTTATGACATGCACCTCGCTTTTCAGGAATTTGGGGATATGCGAAAATTAAACTGGTAACGTGGTGACTGATCTGGTAATTGGTCGTCTTAGGTTAAAAATTTTTCGTATAAAAATGACAAAACAAAATTTCGATATATCTGATGCTAATGAAGCAGTAGCAGATATTGCTTACCGTTTAAGCGAAATTATCGCTATTTATCCGATTACTCCGTCATCTGCTATGGCTGAACATTGCGATGAATGGGCATCTCAGAATCGAAAAAATTTGTTTGATATTATTCCCACTGTTGAGGAAATGCAATCCGAGGGTGGGGCTGCTGGAGCGATTCATGGCGCACTTGTTGGTGGTATGCTAGCGACAACATTTACTGCATCTCAAGGACTGTTGTTGATGATTCCGAATATGTATAAAATTGCAGGGGAATTGTTGCCGTTTGTTATGCATGTTACGGCACGTAGTTTGGCAACCCATGCACTATCAATATTTGGTGATCATTCCGATGTGATGGCATGCAGACAAACCGGATTTGCGATGCTAGTTTCCAACTCTGTACAAGAAGCGCACGACATGGCATGTATTGCGCATGCAGCAACTTTAGAATCTAGGATACCTTTTATACATTTTTTTGACGGTTTTCGAACATCACACGAAATCAATTGTTTCAAGCGTATCGAAGATGATGTATTGCATTCAATAATCGATAAAAACGCAATTGTTGAACATCACAACCGCGGATTATCCCCAGATAGTCCAAATATCCACGGGACTGCTCAAAATCCAGATGTGTATTTTCAATGCCGTGAACGTGCAAACATAGTATATGAACATTCCTTTGAAATCGTTACTAATTGTATGGCTCGTTTCAAAAAACTTACTGGTCGTGAGTATCATTTGTTTGAATATGTTGGGGCACCAGATGCCGATCGCGTTATTATTGCGATGGGTTCGGCTTGTGAGACGATCGAAAAGACGGTACATTTTTTAAACCTTCATGGAGAAAAGGTTGGCCTAGTTAAAATTCATTTGTATCGACCATTTTCGGTTGAACATTTTCTCAATGTACTTCCTAAAAGCGTGCGTTCAATCGCTGTTTTAGACCGTACAAAAGAACCAGGATCAATTGGGGAGCCGTTATTTTTAGATGTCGTCGCTGCGATAGCACAAGATCGAGCTAAGGAGATAGATATTATCGGTGGGCGATACGGACTCGGATCAAAAGAATTTTCACCAGCAATGGTTAAAGCGATTTTTGAGGAGTTGGGAAAAACAAATCCTAAAAAACATTTCACTATCGGAATTGAGGATGATGTTTCACATACCTCATTACAGTATGATCATGAGTTTAATTTGGAAGATGATGAAACTTTCCAAGCAGTGTTTTATGGATTAGGGTCCGATGGTACCGTTGGGGCAAACAAAAATACTGTCAAAATTATTGGTGCGGAAACTGACAATTATGTTCAGGCTTATTTTGTATACGATTCTAAAAAGTCAGGGGCAATGACGGTTTCGCATCTACGTTTTGGGAAATCTCCAATTAAAGCACCTTATTTAATTACACATGCTGATTTCATCGCTTGCCACCAATTTTCGTTCATAAATACATTAGATATTTTAAATGCGCTCAAACCTCACGGGACATTTTTATTAAACTCGAGGTATGATGTTGACTCAATTTGGGATCATTTGCCTTATGAGGCTCAGAAACAAATTTTGGACAAAAAGGTATCATTTTATGTCATCGACGCATATGAGGTTGCACGAAAATGCAACATCGGAGGCAGAATAAATACTATCATGCAAACCTGTTTTTTTGCAATCTCTGGGATATTGCCAAAGGAAGAGGCAATCGAAAAAATAAAAGAGGCGATTAAAAAAACATATGGAAAGAAGGGACAAAAGGTTGTTGAGCAGAATTACGCCGCGGTCGATGCGACTTTAGAACATTTACATCTAATCTCGATAGACAAGGCACTAAATGGACATAAGCGTAAAAATATAGTTCCATCGGATGCTCCAGATTTTGTACGTGATGTTACAGCTCAAATATTATCAAACAAAGGTGATTCCTTACCAGTTAGTGCATTTCCACTTGATGGAGTGTGGCCAACTGCGACTTCTCAATACGAAAAACGCAATATTGCCACAGAAATACCAGAATGGTCCCCAGATCTTTGTATACAATGCAATAAATGTGTGTCTGTGTGTCCACATGCAGCGATACGTTCAAAATTTTATGATCAATCTGATGCTAATCCAGCAGGGTTTCAATGTGCGGATTTCCGGTCGCGCGATTTTGTTGAGAAAAAGTTTACAGTTCAGGTATCTCCTGAGGACTGTACTGGTTGTGGACTATGTGCAACGGTATGTCCTGGGAAAAGTCGTACTGAACCAGCCAAAAAAGCGCTAATGATGAAGCAAAGTAAGGATATTTTTGAACAAACGAAGAAGAACTATGAATTTTTTCAAACTATACCTTACGCTAATCCAGAGATTCTTGGAGAGGATTTTAAGAGTGTACAATTTAAGCAGCCTTTGTTTGAATTTTCTGGTGCATGTGCCGGTTGTGGAGAAGCATCATATATACGTCTGATTACACAGTTGTTTGGCGATCGTGCGATCATAGCAAACGCCACTGGATGCTCCTCGATTTATGGCGGTAACCTGCCGACTACACCATATTGTAAAAATGCTGATGGACGTGGTCCAGCATGGGCAAATTCATTATTTGAAGATAACGCAGAATTTGGACTCGGTTTGAGATTGTCGATCAATAAACGCAAGGAACTTGCGACTGAGCTCTTAAAACGTCATTCTTCTGAATTGGGCAGTGATTTAATCGATAATTTGCTTGTCAATTGTCATACTGAATCTGAGAGGCAAAAACAGAGAAAATACATCCTAGAGCTAAAAAATAAGCTATCAAGTGCTTCCGATTTAGAATCAAAATTACTGTACACATTATCTG
>JAIDVZ010000111.1 GCA_029059365.1 Opitutales bacterium
AAAATGGAGATAAAGATTCAAAATTAGCGGAACTAAAAAAACAAACAGACAAGGAAATTCACGCAGTCAAGCGTCAAGAACATAAATTAAAACAAAAAATAAAGGAAACTCACAAAAATATTTCTTCACAAACTAAACGCATAAAAGAACAATCGCAGCTGCTAAAAACAGAGATAAAAGATTTACAAAATCAATTTCAGCACCTTATGCTCACAAAAGCGGACAAAAAAGAGCTCTACAAAGTTTTCATGAAGACTGTAACAGCTCTTCAAAATGCCTCGGATGGGAAAATTTCCAAAAAATCACTCAAAATAACAGTAAAAGTTGTAAAAGGAATAATATCCATCGCGCTCACAATATTTCAGGAAGGTATAACGATATCTGCTTTAAAAAATTCCCTGCAAACAGTCATCGAAACCGGGAAGGAGGTATTAGAGTTGTACAGACAGGAAAATTTGGATTAAAAATTGAAAATTTTACAAATTGTTCAAAAAAAATCACGATCTGAGCAATTGAGTGTTGCAAAAGTACCACATCATGGTATAAAATCTTCCCAGTATCTTGGAATAAGCCATGCTGCAAAACTTGAAAAAGTCATTCCTAACGGGACTTGTGCTGCTGTTGCCGATCGGCATAACGGTGTTGCTTGTAAATCTTATGCTCGACTACGTCGGTGAGCCGGCAAGTAAAGTGCTCTTCTATTGGTTGGACATCGGTACGCGCAGCAAATTTGTTACAAATGTTTTGATTAACCTGATCTCCACGCTGTTCGTACTGATCTTAATAACCCTAATCGGGGTGCTATCGCGGTATTTTTTCGGACGCTTAGTTTTCAAATTTACCGAGCGTGTAATAAACCGCGTACCATTAGTAAATGGGATATACAAAAGTTCTAAACAGATAATTGAAACTTTTGGGAAAAGCAACATGGCATTGTTCAGCAAGGCGGTATTGGTGCAATATCCACGGGAGGGCACCTACGCAATTGGGTTTTTAACAGGAGACGTTACGGGTGAAGTGCAGGATAAGACCGGTAAACATGTTATGAATGTTTTCATACCGACTACACCAAACCCTACGAGTGGATTTTTATTAATGGTCCCACGCGAAGATATCATCGAACTAGATATGGGGGTTGGCGATGGGATCAAGATGATAATTTCGGGAGGGATTGTCGTTCCCCCGTATAAACAAGAAAAATAATAGGAGGAAATATCATGGAAGATATGGAAAAACTGTTACAGAACATGACAAAAATGAAACAAGGCATGGAAGACATGCAAAAAGAGCTAACATCGTATGTTAAGCACCACTCTGAAAATGGAGTTTCGCTTGATGTTCACGGTGATGGCGTGATTTCAGGATTGACATTTTCTGCAGGGACAAGCGCAGATACTGTTCAAAAGGCAATAAACAACGCCAATGCAGCAGTGAAGGAGTACATCACTAAAAGAATGAATGACATTACTCCAGCAGAATTGCGCGAACAACACAGATAAGACTGAATGTCCTTAAACAACATAATGTTTGTTTACGGCGGCGACGATTTTTTAGTGGATCGTCGCGCGCGCGCTTTATACGACTCTCATTGCCCAAATGGGGAAATCTTCCAGTACAATCCCAAAACTGATTTAAACACTTTTATAAATAATATTGCCGAATCATTGCGCACAATTCCGTTATTCTCTCCCACAAACAATATCTGGATCCGCGGAATCAATCTTTCGACTATTTCCGATGCTCAACAATCCGCTTTTAGCACATTATTGAATATTTTACAAAAAACAGATAAAGATAATATCATTATAATCTCTGCAAGTCCTATTGATAAGAGAAAAAAAATATTCAAAGAATTTTCACAACTCTTTAATGGTCAAGAAGTTAGTGATATTAACGAAAAAACAACTTACTCTTTTATAGATGACGTGTGTGCGTCAAACAATGTAAAAATTTCACACGATGCTGCAGACGCAATTCAAAACTTAATTGGCCAAAATACACGGTTACTCAAACTAGAACTAGATAAATTAGCAACTTACATCCATGGCGATCATACAACGATTACATTGGATGATGTTAATACAATGATTGAGGCCACAGATGATGGCGATTTTTTCCAGCAAATAGAACAATTTTATTCATCAGATATAAATGAAACATTTAATACACTAGAACGCTATTTTTATTTCAATCACGAGGCTCGCCCATTGTTAGCTGGGTTGCAAAATCGTACCCGTTTGATGGTACAATTGCGCGCACTAGTCGATGCAAAATTACTGCCTACAAATGGCGCAATTACAGCAAATCAGCTCCAAAATATCTCACAAAAGATGTACTGCGATAATCAAGCTAAATCGACATATAATATTTTTTCTCAAAACCCGTGGTATCTATCAAAATTACTACCTACTGTTCACCGATATTCGCTACCTCAATTAGAAAAGTTACAAGTAGCAATCATGGATGCAATCGCAGAATCTACTGAAAAGTACGATGATCAATTAACAGTTATCAAACAACTCGCATATAAATTCGCAACTTATTGTATAACGCGCTGAATATCAAAGAGTTATAAATATTTTCTTAAAAAGCATACACCAAGTTTCTGAATATATCGTTTCCTTGAATCTTCTTGCAAAAGAATCAAAAAATACATAACTGCTTTATGGACAACAAGATATGCACAAAGTTTTACACCTTTTTGTGTTTATAAAATAGGAAAATCGCCGCAATAAATAGCAACATTATCAAGCATATACAAAGTTTGCACCAATCAATATGCTCACCGAAAAATATAACTGCAATTAGCATAGATAGCGGGATCTGCAGGTTATTCATAACAGCTGCTACCGGTGTTTTTACGCGTAAAATTCCAAAATCCCACAAATAATGACAGATCCCGCAACACGATATCCCCAAAATTATCGTCCAAAACATTGCTGACCTTGTGAATGGAACATACTCTGTTTGTGTCAATATCGCCGCCAATCCACATACACAACAACCTCCGAGATACAAGATACTCATGCACTGCGTCAAAGACAACGTGGCAGTTGTTTTTTTTGTAAAATTGGGTGTTTTATTTAACAATTCTTTTTCAAAAAATTTCTTTACCAAGACTTGTCCAAAAGCAAATGACAAATTTGAACCTTGTATCAACAAAACCCCGTATCGATTGAATGAATATTCTGCGCCACTGACGAGTAAAAACGATAATAATACGCATAAACTAGCCAACAAACAGGGTAAAGCTAAAGCAGCTTTATTGAAAATTCCATCCGCAAACACCACATAAATCGGAGTCGTTGTTAGCAATAATGCAATTTCATAAGCATCCAAAAATGCAAACGATAACTGAAAAAAAATGTACATCAGGCCAAACTCCAGCGCACCCAATGCCAGAACGATAAGAAATTTTTTTAGCGACAATCCGCGTAATCTAAATGTTGGCAAAAACAACAGAACAGATGATGCACAAAAAATAAACGAGACCATGAAGGGGTTAACACCCGCTAAATTTTGCTTGTTGAGTGAGTACGAAAACGCCCAGATTATCGAAGCTAACAATAATTGCCACATCTTATTTAAATACAAACCCGACCTTACCGCCTGATTTCAGCACGAGCTTCGCATTGAATAATTTGCCAGTCTTCCGGGATTTGAACCCCTCGAGCATATCTGTACTCTTGTCATTGATCAATTTTAGGAATTGATCGAGCGAGATATCGCGCTCAAGCATATGCTTTGACACACGAAAGGTACATTTTTTATCAAAATATTCTTTGCAGATATAGGCATCTGGCGCTGATAATACCGGTGCTCCGCAAATCGGACATATGCACACTTCTTCATACGAAGCTATATCATCAGCAGATACCGGCACGACAGGTTCTTCGGAAAATTCGAACCCTAAGGTCCCGTCATCCTTGATCATCACGGACGCTGAAAAATCCATCCCACGCTTAGATTTAAACCCACTCAACGGTCCAATGCGTTTATCTGACAATAATGTTATCACCTCGTCCGTGGAAAATTTGCGCCCACATAAGGTCTTTGGAATAGTAAATTTACCATCCGATGAACAATAATTGCGAAAACCTTCAAGCAGCGGCTTACCATCCAACGGTGAGATGATCTTCGATTCAGACAATGGTACCTTGGACTCATCATATTCACGAACTTTTTGAACGATTTGTTCGGTTAAATTCTCGATATCTTGCATGAAGGTATCACGCGTAAACGCCCCAATCTCCATTTGTCGCAATTTATACTCCCATTCACCAGTCAAAACAGGATCTGCCAATGTCTCGATGTTTAGTACTTTCAAAAAGTCCATTAAATCTTCAGCTTTGCCTGTCGAATGTAAATCACGCTTATTTCGTTCGATGTAGTGCAGATCCAGTAGATGTTCAATAATCTGCGCACGAGTGGCTGGAGTCCCTAATCCGCGCTCCTTCATCGCCGCAGCTAAATCATCATCTTCAAGCAGCTTACCGGCACTCTCCATTGCTGCTAATAAAGACGCCTCATTATATGGCGCTGCTGGACGGGTCTCTTCCTCGGAAGGATCGATACTGACAACTGCTGCATGTGCCGGTATTCCATCTTGTTCGGCTAAAGGTGGCAAAGTATTGTCCTGCACCTCTTCTTTACCATACACTTCCATCCAACCTGGTTTCGCCAATACCTTCCCCTCTGTTTTAAAAATATAATCGCCCTTCAGGACGGTTGTACGCGTGGTAACATCAAACTCCGCATCTGGGTAAAAAACCGCAATGAACCGTTTAACCACCATGTTATATATTTTTTCTTCATTTGCAGATAAGGATTTCGGCTGACATGTTGTCGGAATAATTGCAAAGTGATCCGTAACCTGCTTATTATTGAATATTTTCTTGTTCGCTGTGTTTACTAACTTGTTATCAATGACATACTTAGCATACTTTTCATTAGCTCCAGATATAGCCTCCAAAATTCGATAACATGTTGGACCATAATCCTCGGTAAGCGCTTTAGAATCGGTTCGCGGATACGTCAAACATTTGTGCTTCTCGTACAACGATTGAGCGATATTTAGGGTCATTCCCGCCGGCATACTGTAGCGAGAATTTGCTTCCCGTTGAAGCGTAGTCAAATCGTACAATCGTGGGGCAGACTGAATAGTGCGCTTCTTTTTATCATTAACATCAGCAATTTTCTCGGCTGAAAGTGCGTCCAATAAAGCATCAACTGTTGATTTATCCCATAAACGATCAGCACGATCGTTGGGATCTTTCGCATTTAATTTATCAGATTTTTGAAATACTCCCTGATACTGGCCGTTATGCACCTTGAATTGCCCAATCACGCGCCAATATTTCGACGGTACAAAATTTGCGATCTCGTAATCACGCTTGACAATCATTGCAAGAGTTGGGGTTTGCACACGTCCCACAGTGGCAATTTGTTTTGTACGTGCACTAAACATCCGACGCGTAATCGCTCGTGTACTATTTATTCCGATCAACCAATCTGCTTCCGAGCGGCACTTAGCTGCATCCTGCAGATTTTGCATATCAGTGCTGCTACGAAGCGCACTAAATGCATCTTTTATCCCCCCAGGAGTCATTGATGACAACCATAATCTCCTAAATGGTTTTTTACACTTAACTGCATCATAAATGTAAGTGAAAATTAATTCACCTTCACGTCCGGCATCGCAACCATTGATCAATTCATCCACATCCTCACGACTGATCAAACGTTTAAGTTCACTGAACCGTTTTTTTGTTTTTTCAATTGGTTTAATCCCGAATTTTTTAGGAATAATCGGTAACGTGTTCATCGACCATCGCTTGAACTTTGGATCGATATCTTCGGGCATACATAGCCCAACAAGATGTCCAAGCGCCCAACTAACAACATATTCATCGTTCTCGTAACATGTCTCAGTTTTCTTAAACTTTCCGAGCACCTTAGCCAGATCAGCAGCTACACTCGGTTTTTCAGCGATCACCAGTTTTTTCATTAGGCAAAAATTTTCATTCGTTAACAAACCCTGATTTTCGATAGACCTTCGCAATCATCCGATTTGCTCGTTTCTGCGCATCTAACCGACCATCATGCAGAACCGAATATAAATATTCCTTATCATTCGCAAGCTGCAAATAACGTTCACGAATCGGGTGGATTTTCGCTATAACCGCATCTGCAACTGCCTGTTTGAATGGCTGATAACTGCTCAAACCAGCAAATTCTTCAACCGCAACACTTAAACTTAAATTTTTTGTTGCAGCATAAATATTCAACAAATTGGCAATCCCAGGTTTATTATCTGGATCATAAGTCACCGAATTTCCAGAGTCTGTGACCGCACTCATCAATTTTTTACGAATAATATCATCGGTATCGGTAATGTATACAACTGAATTTTGATTTGCATCTGACTTCGACATCTTATTCGACGGACTCTGTAGGGCCATGATACGCGCCCCTGTCGATCCGATATATGGCTCTGGCACAGTAAAAGTCGGTGAAAATGCATTATTAAACTTTATCGCTAGATCGCGTGTAAGTTCGATGTGCTGTTTTTGATCCTCTCCCACAGGAACGAGATCGGCGTTATACAGTAAAATATCTGCTGCCATCAAAACTGGATAGAACAGCAACCCCGAACAAACCGATTCTCCAACCTTTTTTGATTTATCCTTGAATTGCGTCATACGTTCGAGCTGACCAATCGGAGTGAGACATCCAAGTACCCACATTAATTCTGTATGACCTATGATTTGTGATTGCAAAAATATTTTGCAACGTGTTGGATCTAAACCACATGCGATATATTGAGCAACACAATCAAGTGTGTTTTTTCTAAGATCTGCAGGAACATATGGCATCGTTATCGCATGCTGATCAGCGAGAAAAAATAGACAGTCATATTCGTCGATCATTCGTTCCCAACTACTCACTGCACCTAATAAATTGCCAAGGTGTAATTTACCAGTTGGTTGTACACCAGTTAGAACGATTTTTTTACTATCTACCACTTTTTATCCTCTCCGTTTTTGTAAAAAACATCTGAAGATGCGAATAATTTTGTTCCTAACTTTTTTGGCAACAAAATATTCAATAGGGCCAAACACACGTTTATACAATGCTTTGATGGTTACTTTAACCGTTTGAGCAGAATAACCATTTGGATCGATATCATCTGAATAGTGCCAGTACTTCTTTATAAATCCGAGCTCGTAACGAAATAAATGCGACTTATATAGCCAATCAACTAATTTTCTGTTAAATGTCCACGGCTTCATACAAGAATAATGAATAATTGCCGGCACAATCCCTTCACGTATTCGTTTTTTTGCAAGATTAGCGAATGGTGTAAAATTAAATCTCGGATCGAGTGGCACATATTCATCTTCTCCTATACAGATATTCAGCGCATCTTGCTCGGGACATACCAACGCACCGTGATGATTCTTTATTACCTCAATTACGCGTTCCAAAATACGAGACTCCACAAATTTCTGCGAATCTAGCAGTAACACTCCGGAACTCATGTATATCCGATTTAACGGGATCCCAGCTACTTTTTTCCGGCGCTCGGCATCTTCAGACAGGAGAAAATTTCCTTCGTCATTCAATGCACTGAATGAACAATTCCCGAGATCAGTATGCCATAATTCGGTGATATCTGCATTTACAATAACATCGCAATCAAGATAAATTGCACGTGCAATATCAGGGAAAATTTCCGGAATCGCTAGGCGATAAAAAATCGCGGATGAAAACCACGGACTGACCGGAAAATTATCAAAACATGCTATCCGGTCTGGATTTTTAAAAACTACACTAACGAGATTGTGGCACTTTGTCTGTAAAGAATACACCAGTTGCTTATTTTTCTCACTGATTCCACAATCAATAACGAAAAGCGCCACTGAAGATGGGTTGCTCCGCAGTAAGGAGTACGCGGCTACTGCTAATTTGTCAGCATACGCATCATCACAGCAAAAAACAATATTTACCGGCAAATTCATATATCAAAATCGCGCATAGATGATCAAAATTTTAGTCCCTGTATTAATCTACGGTCCTCAAATAACCATAACTTGTACCCTCGTCGATACACTGACAGCTCCAGAGCACCCTCTTAGGTACATGAGGAAACACAAATAAATGCGAAACCCTAAATGCCCTTCACAATTTCATCGGCCAAACCGTATTCAATTGCTTCGTGTGCATTCATATAAAAATCACGATCAGTATCTTTTTTTATTTTCTCGATTTTTTGACCAGATGCCTCAGCCAATATTTTGTTGAGTTCATCACGGGTTTTTTCCATCTCGTTTGCCTGAATATTAATATCTACCGCCGGGGCAACAATCTGTCCCATTATCAATGGTTGGTGGATCAGTACACGTGCACTTGGATAAAGTAAGCGATTCCCCTTTTTGGCACCGCATAATAAAATTGATCCCATACTAGCAGCTAATCCGGTAACAATCACCCGAATCGGTGATTTTATAAGTTTCATGGTGTCATAAATCGCCATACCAGCTGTTATGGACCCACCTGGAGTATTGATGAAAAAATCTATTGGAGAAGCCGGTTTTACGAGTTCAAGATATAATAATTTCTCTGTGATATCTTGTGCAGATTCGTCATTAACTTCGCCCCATAAGAAAATTTTTCTCTCCTTAAGGAAGCGCTTCTGAATCAATGCTTGGCAAGCATTATCTGCCTTTTTCTCATTCTCTCCATCTTCGTCATCATTCAGTACAAATGTAGCCATACTCGGTACCTCCTAACAAAACCAACGAAAAAAGCAATATTTGATCGAATACTTATTATGCTCAGTGGGGAAGTTTAGGTTTGCCAACAATGGAAAAACTTTAAGCTACATTCCCGAATATGAACAAAGCGACATTATTCTTGTTTTTGGCCTGTAATTGCTTACATGCCTATGATATGATACAAAACGAGCACCCGTTCCTCGCTGATGACCCTCTGCCGAATTGGCAAACATTAACCCCAGAGCATATTGAAAGCGATATCAATTATGCAATTGCAGATGCACAGAGAAATATCGATGCAATCGCTCAACAAGACCTTTCAAGTTTGACATTTGAAAATACCATACTCGCACTCGAACATGCTACTGATATGCTCGATCGTGGCTGGGAGCGTGTATCACATCTAGACTCAGTTTGTAACTCGGAAGCGCTACGGGTAGAGTATAACAAGATGCTCCCGGTTGTGGTCGAATTTTCTTCAAATATCATCCTAAACGATGCACTGTGGGAACGGATAAGAACGTATTCCGAATCCGAAAATGCTAAACAATTACCAGCACTAGAAAAACGTCTATTAAAACGCGTTGTTGATTCTTTCCGTGACAGTGGAGCTGATTTACCACGTGAGCAACGTGAGCGTCTAAAATCGATCTCGCTTGAACTTTCCCAAAAATCACAAAAATTTTCTGAGAATTGTCTGGACTCACGTAATGCGTGGGAAAAATATCTACCAGATTCATCGTTATTATCTGGATTACCGGAGATCGCACTGAATATACTCGCAGATGATGCCAAGCAACACAAGCATTCTGGATATCGGTTATCTCTTCAGGCACCATCTTTAGGGCCATGTATGCAATATCTAGATGACGACAATCTGCGCAAGGAACTATTTGAGGCTTCCCGTACAGTCGGACGCGGTGGCAAGTACGACAATTTACAAAATGTTACCGACATCCTGAGGCTGCGCGACGAAGAAGCAAAGATTCTTGGTCATAAAACTTTTGCTGATCTTGCACTGAAGCACAGGATGGCAAAAAATGGCGCACATGCGATGAAATTTATTGAGGATCTGCACGATCGTACAGAAAAATATTTTCAACGCGACGTTAAAGAACTGCGTACTTTCATAAGAAATTTCACTGGGAATAGACACGCTGAGTTGCAGCCTTGGAATTGTGCATATTACGCCAAAAAGAATGAGCGTGCACGTTTCGATTTTGATGATGAGGAACTACGTCCATATTTCAAAATGGAGGATGTTGTTAGCGGATTATTTGAACTTGCTCACCGCTTGTACGGGATACGGATCCAGGAGTGCAAAACATTCTACTCAGAAGATCCGAACGCTGCTACCCCGAGTGACGCAATCTCTGTCTGGCACCCGGATGTGAAGTTTTATAATGTTTTTGAGAAAACCGGCAAGTATATCGGTGGATTTTATGCCGATTGGTACCCACGTCCATCTAAACGTGGCGGCGCATGGACAAATGGACTGGTATCTGGTGAGAATGATAAAGATGGTCAATGGCGCTGCCCAGTGGGCACAATATGTGGCAGCTTGACCCCATCTACAGAAACAACACCGTCATTGCTTACTCATTACGAAGTAGAAACTATATTCCATGAATTTGGACATCTTTTACACCACTTATTTGGGCACATAAAATACGCTGGGTTGAATGGCACACATGTAGCTTGGGATTTCGTTGAGCTACCTTCTCAGATCATGGAAAATTTTTGTTGGGAACGTGTGAGCCTGGACCTATTTGCCAAGCACTATCAAACTGGTGAGAAATTACCAGATGAACTGTTCAACAAAATGACTGCTGTGCGCAAGTATATGGCCAGCATGGGGATGATGAGACAATTGAGTCTGGCCAAACTTGATCTCGAACTTCACCAAAATTATCCAGCATACAAGAACTGTGATATCGAATCAAAACTTCAAGATGTGTTACAAACATATCGGGTAAATTTTCCAGAACCAGTTCCAACAATAACATTAGAATTTGGGCATATTTTTAGTGGAGGATATGCTGCTGGATATTATTCATACAAATGGGCGGAAGTCCTTGATGCTGATGCATTTACAAAATTTCTTGCAAATGGTATAATAAGTGCGGAAGTTGGTCATCAGTTCCGTGAAAAAATATTGTCACGTGGCGATAGTCAGGATGCAGATGTTTTATATCGTGATTTCATGGGGCGTGATCCATCTCTTGAACCACTATTAATTCGTAGCGGAATGGTTGATGAATAAGCTCATATTGTACAATACACTGACCAAAAATCTTGATCAGATCACGCGTGTTGGTGAGCATTTTACTGTATATTTTTGTGGACCGACGGTGTATAATCGTGCACACATCGGAAATTTTCGAACATATCTAGTCGAAGATGTCCTGGTAAGAATATTGAAGCTTGAGGGATACAAGCCGCTTGTAGCGCGCAATATCACCGATGTAGATGATAAAACGATCCGCGATTCTCAAAAAGCCGAGCTCAGTTTGTCAAAATTTACCGAAAGATATACGAAGCTTTTCCATGACGACTGTTCAGCACTGAATATATTATCACCCGATATCGAACCATGTGCAACTGAGCATATCGCTGATCAGATCAAGCTTATACAAACTTTGATCGATAACGGAACTGCCTATGTCTCTGATGGATCAGTATATTTCCGCGTGCGCGCATTTCAGCAATACGGGCAACTCTCGAATATCAGTAACCGTGAATTACAGACACAACTCGTTGATAGCGCTGGGAAACGCAATCTTGCTGATGAGTATGACCGCGATAGTGTATCAGACTTCGTATTGTGGAAGGCACGTAAACCAGAGGACGGAGAAGTATTTTGGGATAGTCCGTGGGGGGAGGGGCGACCAGGCTGGCACATCGAGTGCAGCGCGATGTCTATGAAATATCTTGGACACACAATCGATCTACATGCTGGAGGGATGGACCTTTGTTTTCCCCACCATGAAAATGAAATCGCACAATCGGAAGCCGCGACACATGAACCATTTGTACGTTATTGGGTACACATCGCACATCTCATGGTAAATGGGACAAAGATGTCCAAAAGTTTGGGCAACATGTATAGTTTAGAGGACATTTCAGATGCCGGTTTTTCACCAGAAGCATTGCGGTATTGCCTGCTTTCTGGTCATTACCGCCAGCCACTAAATTTCACAATGAATAGCTTATCTGCTGCCAATAATGCACTGAAAAAGCTACAAACATTTTCTGAAAAATTACCTGAAAGAAAGTCACATGAAAAACCCGAACATTGGCAATTTCTGGGCGATGCATATCAAGCATTATTGAACGATCTAAACATTCCTCTGTGTTTGGGCAATATTTTCAAAACTATTAGCAAAATTTCCCTAAAAAGTGATAATATCGAGATTATTGCACAAGAATTCGGAACATTACAATATGCACTTGGTTTACAGCTGAAACAGCGTGCTGAGCTGGATATCCCAGATAATATTCGATCACTTGCGCAGACACGCTGGGAAGCAAAATTACAAAAAAATTATAAATTGTCCGATGAGATTCGTTTAAAGCTTGAATCTGATGGATGGATCATCAAGGATTCCGCCTCTGGGTACACGATCACAAAGAGATAGCAAAAATGAATGAAACAACCGAACTACTCACATACTCTGGTATCGTTGAGATCCTCGAAAACGGGAAATATGGCCAAATCATAAACCCTGTGAGGAACGGATATGTCGATGTGTCCGACCCGTACATCGCTCATGATCTGTTACGTCGATTCTCGTTGAGGCGTGGGCAGAAGGTTGATGCACACATCCTACCGCGATCAAATTTCCCAAATCCCAAAGTGATCTCAATCGATCGCATCGATGGCTTGCCGATTGAACGTGTACTTGAACGTCCGAATTTTTCGGACCTTGAATCCATTATACCGAGCAAACAATTGCTACTTGAGCATGACAATAGTAGCCTAAGTATGCGAATGTTGGATTTATTTTGTCCCCTTGCGAAGGGACAGCGCGGCTTGATTGTTGCACCTCCACGCACCGGTAAAACATTGCTGCTACAGGATATTGCTCGTAGTTTACGTATCAATTATCCCAAAATTGTTGTACTTGTCGCTTTAATCGATGAACGACCGGAAGAAGTCACGGATTTTAAGCGCTCCGTTGATACCGAGTTATTCGCATCTTCCAATGATCAATCCACTCGTAACCATATACGTATCGCTGAGCTCGCATGTGAGCGCGCAAAGCACCTGGTTGAATTGGGGCATGATGTTGTATTATTTATCGACAGCATCACTCGGTTAGCACGTGCGTATAATAAATTTGGGACAAGCGGCCATACGATGACCGGCGGAATCGATGCATATGCTTTGAAAAAGCCGCGCCAATTATTTGCTTCTGCACGTGACTGCTCCGATAATGGTAGCTTGACCATCTTTGCATCTGCGCTGATCGAGACTGGAAGTAAAATGGACGATCTAATATTCCAGGAATTCAAAGGTACTGGGAATTCTGAAATCGTGCTCAACCGGTCACTAGCCGAGCAGCGCGTATGGCCAGCGATCGATCTACAAGCATCCGGTGCGAGACATGAGGAACAAATTTTGGCTCCACAGACACTCTCTCAGATATCATTTTTACGCCGTGCATTTTCCAATATGAGTACCGAAGAGGCAACCAAGAGCGTTATTCAGCGAATGTCACAAACCCAAAATAATTCCGAATTTTTATCCCTGATAAAACAGCTAAATAAATAATGAAAACGTTCACCACGATCGCGCTTGACGGTGCAGCGGCCTCAGGAAAAACAACAACCTCAAAAATAATCGCTCAGAAATACGATTTTATGCGCATAAGCACGGGGGAGTATTATCGAGCAATCACATATTTTTTATTACAAGCACATGTGTCCACCAGTGACCAAGAAGCAATCACTCGAGAACTAGACAAACTAACCCTTGGCTCAACAATTGTCGGGAATAAAAGCTGCATAATTGTCAACGGGACCGAAATAAAAAATGAAATTTTACGATCGACTGAGATCAATACAAATGTCTCACAATTTGCCCAGGTTCCAACCATACGAAAATTTTTGTTTGAATATCAGCGTTCACAATTGGATATCGCTAAACAACATGCTTTTCATGGTCTAATTGCCGAGGGCCGTGATATTTGTAGCGTGATATTCCCGGATGCTGATCTGAGATTTTTTCTACACGCTGATCTGAAGAAGCGCGAACAACGTCGCCACAAAGATGCTGAAAAAGATTGTATATCATGCCGTGACTCCCTCGATACAAACATCACTACCGATCCAAAAAACGTTATAGCTATAGATACTGGCATCAATGATCTGCAACAAGTAGAAGCAATAATTTCGCATTACATCGAAGAACTGTACTGAATCTTATTTATCATTTTGAAAACAAAGCGGAAACGCTGGCTATACGATGCGTGTTTTTACAATATCATATTTGAGAATGCTCTTATTCTGTATTATTT
>JAIDVZ010000112.1 GCA_029059365.1 Opitutales bacterium
AATTCACTCTTGATAAGATCGGGTTACCCGGTGCCTATATTTTAGCGAACACCTATTTTGGGGTTGATCACGCGAACAGACCATATGGAATCTTATTTAAAAGCCCGTTTTGGTATAAAAATCCAGCATGGGGAACAATCAATGGCCACAAATGTTATGTTTATGGTGGGGCGAAAGTACACATAGTATACCCTCTCAACGAGCATTCACAGATAAAAACTGGGATTAATTTTGAGGCCAACGGTAATACCGGCATGAGTTGGACAAACTTTACAGGCTGGGCTTCTCACAAGGGAGTAAAAAAAATGCTTTGGTATAGCCTATCCGCAGAATATAATTTTTAGAGATACTTCTCGAGCTGTATATAGTTACAATGGAAATAACGAGTCTAGTGGGATCACAAAAATATCGCAAATGGTTCCATTCAATGTGTTAAACAAATAGAGCACAACCGTCAGTATCGCATTTCGGAAACTAGGAATGTTAATCAGTACAAGCAGGATAAAGAAGCCATAGCGAGAAAAATTATAGAACGCCAAACTCGACATCCTGAACAACACTCTCAAAATATGTGAACCATCCAACGGAGGAACAGGGATCATATTGAACACACAAAGCATGATATTCACCAACATCATCAACCCAAATAATGGGCCAATTTGCATATCAAAAAATTTTACGCAAATCGCGCCGAGGATGGCAGAAATTGTAGCAATCGAAAGGTTCATTATCGGACCTGCTAACCCAGTAAATATCTCTCCCAAATCGCTATTTTTGAAATAATTTGGATTAATTGGAACCGGTTTTGCCCAGCCAAATAAAACAAAGCCCGGCAATAATAGCAGCATCGACAGCGGAACGATAACTGTTCCGACCAAATCGATATGAGCCAGGGGATTTAGGGTCAATCGACCGAACAACAACGGTGTCTTATCACCTAACTTATAAGCGACAAAACCGTGAGCCCATTCATGCAGGCTTAGGCTAATAATGAGTAGTAAATATAGGATCAGGCCTTGAGTAATGTGCATCATCTATCATACACGATTCTCAAGTTTTTCATGAAAGCAATCATGAAAATTAGCCCTAAAAATAGTGGCATACCCAGCATGATACGTGGCAAAAATTGTACACCCAAGATAACTAAGCACAAAAACAAAAAAACTGGAACAATCAACGAACGATACGTATCAATTGTTCTCTTAAACATAGCCAACACTATCTGTACGGATGCCAATTCATCCATATTTCTGATTATAAGCATCGCATAAACTGCTGTTGGTAACCCGATCAAAAATGCAAGATAGGTCAAAAATAAACTCATAGAAGATGACAACCAGGAAAAGCAGATACCAATAGCATATCCTATTCCCATCGGGACAAAAAGAAAAATCAATAAAAAGATCAATACCTGCAACCCTGCTATGAAATTATATCGGATGTTTTGAACAGAAAAATCCCACACCGGCAATGTGATATTATCACCCCTATCTGGCTCATCAACCATCCTGCGAAGATATCCAAGCGCAAAAATGTTAACAAATGGAATAGCAGATACAACTATCCCAATCAATATCCGTGTCCAAAATTCTGGTTGTTTGATAAGCTTCCCACAGACCGACTCAAAACTATCCATAACGGCGCTCAAGCTAATAAACAGATAAAAATATGCAAATGTAAAATATTTTCTTACAAAAGAATATTTGACATAAAATTTTAAATGTACACAATGATCCCCTGGTGGGAGCGTTTCCATCTGGATGGAGGGTAGAGCATGAAACGTAACAGCGGATTTTCGTTGATTGAGAACTTGTGTATTTTGGGAGTTATTCTCATTCTTTCAGTCGTATTTTTCAGGACATATATTCACAGAAGTAACGATATTAAGTACCAATCTGCACGAGAAGAATTAGCACTGCTAAATTGTGCACTCGAGCATTACAATAATGCTTGTGGTACTTATCCGCTCGGAAATTTTCAATCAACCTCAGAAAATGCTGCTAGTTTGTATAATGCGCTCCTCAAAAAATCAAAAAATTTCCTAAATGGACATAATTGGACTTTGTCAAACGATATGCTTATCGATCCATGGGGGCGGCCATACGTTTATAAGTACTCAGGTAATCCGGAAGATACCTATGTTTTATTTTCAGTAGGACCAAATGGACACATGGACACGAGAGAACTAATCGATGACATATATAGT
>JAIDVZ010000113.1 GCA_029059365.1 Opitutales bacterium
ATTTTGAATATCATCAGAATAATCTGGTTGATTAGTACCTTGTTCAACGAAAATTTTTACGGTCATATGAGCAGTGTTACTGTTTTTATCTTGGCTCAAATCATGCCAAGAAAAGGAATCGATCCAAGCGTATTTTAAGCTTTTTATCGATTCTTGCAAATGGTTGAAAAACTCCAGCCAATCATCCTGAGAATAAAGCATACTTTTTATTTGTTTGATCGATTCTCGAATACGTTTTTCAGTTGAGATTGTTTCGTTATATTTTTGGACATCTATTATTGCTTCTCGCAATTTTGCTTCTGTCGCTGATTTTTTAGATATTAAAAAGACGATCTTTTGCTTGGTAAGTTTTAGTCCGAGAATGGTAGCAAATATCACAATGATCATAGCTGCCATATAGCTTGGATGCCGGCGTTGGAACGAGATCTGATGTTTAAAACTTTCAGAAAATAAGTTCAATACCCGATAATCGTTGTTTATTAATGCATGCGCAGCACCGATAAATGTAAATACATTTTGTAGAATAGTTGCACGCTTATCTTCGCTTAAAAGTTCGTGAAAAGTACTATTTGGGACTGATTGTGTAGCTGGTTCTATCGTTACTTCGGGGTTTAATTCTTGGATAACCTCAGAAAAATCATGAACCGTGGATAATACACCACTCATCAAAATCTTACTTGTCTTAGATTGGTTGATTGTCCGGTAAAAAAATAATTCCGAGCGTTTTAGTTCTTGTTGAAATTTTTGCCCAAATTGTCGGACGTAGTATTTTACAAACGAAGCACCATTTGAGTCGTTGTTTATTTTTTGTAGTTGTTGTTGTCTAATGTTGCGTGCATCTTCTATAGGGACCTTTTGTGAATTCGCGATCTGTTCATCAATCCATTCGGTCGCAAAAGGAACGATGCGCATATATTGAGAATCTCCGTTACTTATTGAGAATAGGGTTGTACCAGAACCGATGTGTGTGAGTACGATATTCCCATCACCTTTGGAATGATTTTTTATGGCGGTCTGCATTAATAAAATTTCCGGACATAGATATGAAAATTTTACATCTTTTCTCAGTAATATATCCAGCAAGCGTTCAGCAAATCCGCTTTGCATAGCCAAAATAAATGTCCCAGCATCTTCTTTTTTAAATTTATAAGCTTCCCAGACCCAATCAGTTATTTCGCCAGGAAAATTCCGGCAAAATTCGAACTGCAGAGCTTCATTAAATTTGCTTTTTTCAACATCTGGTAAGGTGATATATTTAGTAAAAACATTGCTGTTTGGTGGAGTGACGAGCGATACTTTGTTGCGCAATATTTTTGGGATTTGGTCCAATGTTGATGAGAATGCGTTCAGCCACTTTACATCATCGCCGCCTTGATGGTGTATCGGGTATGTGGATGCATCAACGAATATTCCACGATTATTGAAAGTGACAATAGTGACATTGTAAGTGCCACAACGCATTACTATGTAATCTTTCATAGACCGGCCCCATTCTGTAAAAATTTGCCGTTGAATCAAGTTTAGTTTTTGGTTTGTCGAAAAATTCGGGTGTAAAAAACACTCGCATATTTTGACAACTTATCTTTACATATTGATCATGTCGAAACAAACAAAGCGTACCGCCATTTCTCCACGCCGTGATCAAAATTATCCAGAGTGGTATCAGCAGGTGATTAAAGCGGCAGATTTAGCGGAAACTAGCGTAGTTCGTGGATGTATGGTGATTAAGCCGTGGGGATATGCTTTATGGGAAAATGTGAAGCAACAACTTGGCAAAATGATCAAAGATGCTGGGTATCAAGATGCGTATTTCCCGATATTTATTCCTCTTAGATTTTTTGAAAAAGAGGCTGAACATGTGGAAGGGTTCGCAAAAGAATGTGCTGTTGTCACACATTCGCGTTTACAAGCAGATGGTTCAGGCCAATTACTACCAGTGTCGAAACTTGAAGAGCCATTAATTGTACGCCCAACTTCGGAAGTTATAATCGGGGAATCATTTTCAAAATGGGTGAAATCATATCGTGATCTACCGCTGAAAATCAACCAATGGGCAAATGTTGTTCGTTGGGAGATGCGTACTCGGATGTTTCTGCGTACGAGTGAATTTTTGTGGCATGAGGGGCATGCTGTGCACGCTTCTGCTGAAGAAGCTAAGACAGAGGCGATTCAAAACCTCAATGTGTATCGTACTTTTGTAGAAGATTGTATGGCGATGCCTGTTATCAGTGGTAAAAAATCTGAAAGCGAGAAGTTCCCTGGAGCGGATGAAACTTACTGTATAGAGGCGATGATGCAGGATAAAAAAGCACTACAGGCGGGAACATCGCATTTTTTGGGGCAACATTTTGCACGTTCATCTGGGATAAAATTTGTCAATCAGGATGGTGACGAAGAATACGGTTGGACAACCTCCTGGGGGGTATCTACTCGATTGATCGGTGGGTTGATTATGACGCATTCAGATGATAATGGACTTGTTTTGCCACCGCGCATGGCTCCTGTACATGTTGTGATATTGCCTATGTTCAACGACGAAAACAAATCAACCGTATTGGAATACTGTGAATCGGTAAAATTAGGACTGTCCGCTCAAAAATATCATGGTTTAGATCTTGCTGTTAAGGTTGATACGCGTGATGTCCGTGGAGGAGAGAAATTTTGGAGTTGGGTGAAGAAAGGTGTACCAATCATTCTTGAAATCGGTATGAGAGATATTGACAAAGGTAACGTCTGTTTGACTAGACGTGATTCTTTGTATACGGATAAGCAGTTTATCAATAAAGACACTTTTGTCAAAACAGCGCAAGAAATCTTGGATGATATTCAAAAGGTCTTGTTTGAACGAGCGAAGGAATATCGAGAAAAAAATACAGTAGATATTGCTTCAAAGCAGGCATTTTATGATTTTTTTGAGTCTAATGAGAGCGGGTTTGTTCGTACGCATTGGTCTGGAGACCCGAAAATTGAACAAACGGTCAAACAGGATCTTGGAGTAACTATTAGATGTTTACCGCTAGATGAAAATGAGAGTGGGGTATGCCCATTCAGTGGAGAGTTTAGCAAACAACGTGTTATTTGGTCGAGGAGTTATTAAAATGAGCACTGGATTTATGTTTCCTGGACAAGGAGCACAATATGTCGGAATGGGGAAAACTTTGTATGATGACAATTATGCTGCGAAAACTATTTTTTCTCGAGCGAAGGATGTTTTAGGTGAGGATTTTGTAAATGTTTGTTTCTGTGGCCCGAAGGAAAAACTGACTACCACCGCTTATTGCCAACCTGCATTGTTTGTTCATAGTTGTGCAGCTGTGGAGGTGATGCGGGTGTTATATCCGGAGAAGCGATGCGATGTTGCTTGGGGGTTAAGTTTAGGTGAGCTAAGCGCATTATGTATTTCCGGGGTCTATGATTTTGAAATTGGCTTGCGCATCGTTCATGAACGTGGACGTTTGATGCAACAATCGTGTGAGCAAAC
The DNA here is from genome assembly GCA_029059365.1 of Opitutales bacterium. Classification (GTDB taxonomy): domain Bacteria; phylum Verrucomicrobiota; class Verrucomicrobiia; order Opitutales; family JAIRKQ01; genus JAIDVZ01. The sequence goes on from JAIDVZ010000113.1 coordinate 3,482, forward strand.
AAGGGGCACGATGGTTAGCTTAATTGGTGGGATTTTCGACGACATTTTGGAGCTTTGTGCTCAATCGGGCGTTGAAATTGCGAACATGAACTGCCCTGGACAAGTTGTGATTTCCGGAGATTGCGAATGTATGAAACGTGCGACTGATATGGCGTCGAAAATGTCTTTTAAGAAGATTATTCCGTTGGCAGTTGCGGGTGCATATCATAGCAAATTGATGACAGGGGCGAGCAACGCTTTTGAAAAATTTTTAAACGATATTGAGTTTCGTGATCCCCAAATCCCGATCATTTCAAATGTTACAGCAGATTTTGTTAAAGATAAAGACGATGCTAAACGATTATTGGTGAAACAAATTATATCTCCCGTTTTGTTCGATAAATGTTGTGAACGAGCAATTAGGAGCGGAGTTGACCAGATTTTTGAGTGTGGTTCTGGGAAGGTTTTGACCGGGCTTATGAAGCGTATCAATCCAGACATAAAGACAAAATCGCTGGATAATTTGTCAGATTTTAACTTATGAAAATACTTGTTTGTGGTTCGAATGGTCGAATGGGAAATCTTGTCGTTAACGCTGCCAGTGCGTATGATTGCGAGATCGTGGCTACCATTAATAGTGGCTCTGATTTTGATGCTGAATTTAGAAAAGATCCAGATCTCTGTATCGATTTTAGTTCACCAGATGGGTTGCTGAAGCTTGTTGAGCATGCTGCCGAAAAAAAGATAAAAGTGATATCAGGTACTACCGGCTTAAAAGAAGAACACTGGGCGGTATTGAAGAAATACTCTGATAAAATACCGATATTGTACTCAACGAATTTTTCCATTGGAATCTATGTTTTGAGTAAACTCGTGAAAGTAGCTGCTGATTTGTTGCCTGATAGTTTTGATATCGAATTGCTTGAGCGCCACCATTCTGCCAAAAAAGATGCTCCTAGTGGGACAGCAATGAGCCTCTTGGACATAATTCAATCAACGTTTCAGCACAAGGTATTATTTGGTCGGCACGGGGAAGCTCCACGGACCAAGGGAGAAATTTGTGTACATTCAGTACGTGGTGGGGATATTGTTGGAGAGCATGAAGCAATGTTTGCAGGCGTTGGGGAACGTTTGGAATTGGTTCATCGAGCAACAGATCGTGGAATATTTGCTCGTGGTGCATTATATGCTGCCAATATTTTTGTGAAAATTGATACTCCTGGGATATATGCATTGTCGGATATTTTATAAGATTTTTATATTAATACTCAGTTTAAGTATGTCTGGTTGCCAGAGTACTTCTGGGAGAAATGGACATACTTGTAGCATATACCTAGAATCTACAGACAGCTCATCAATTGTAAAAACGCTACCGATTAGCAAAATTGATATACCTGTTATACCGGTCCCAATATTGTTTAGCGATGGTATAGCTAGTGCAGCTTTGGTGCCCAGGCGATGTGGTATGATGCTCAATATTTCATTCACCGATAGAGCAGCGTATGAGTTATATCATCTATCTTTTGATTCCATCGGTAGGCGATTGGTTTTAGAGTATGATGGTGATATTATTGGATTTTCCAAAATTTCAGATGAGAATATACAAAATCTTACATTCATACCGGAAATTTCGGATGAAGCTTGCCAAGCATTTTGTCGATTTATAAATTGCCGCAGATAGTGATGAAATTTGATATATTAGATTGGCTACGTACTAACAAATCAAAATCATTCGAGAATGAGGATGAGGCATTTCAGTATTTGGCTGAGTCTGGGGCAAAAGATGGCATATTTTCTGAATTATGTATCGATGGAATCTACAATCCTAAAGATGGCTATGATGCAGCTTTACTTTCTGAATTTGGCGAAAATTATGCCAAAGAACATGCCATTTTACTTTTATCGACTAGCGATTCACATATCGCAGTAGCTACTGCTGATCCATTTGATATTACCGTTATCGACGACATTCGAGCAAAATTCGGTAAGGAATTGGTGATACTTTTGGCCAAAGTAGGTGATATTAGGGCTTGCTTTTCACTCCCTGTTATACCGAAATTTAAAGAAGAACAGAAAGAAGAGCAAGAAGAGGAAACGGTAGAAAAAAGCGAAGAGCAATCGATAGATGGATTACTCGAGCACATAATACTTGAGGCGATCAAATTAAGAGCGTCTGACATACACTTCGAAAATAATCTCACTTCTATGCGCGTGAGAAACCGAATAGACGGTAAATTGGTCACTGTGCGCCAAATTGATGTTCAACTTGCACGTGCTCTTGTTTCAGCAATTAAGCTAAAATCTGGGTTAAAGATAGATGAAACTCGACTACCTCAAGATGGGCGAACGCACTATACGTTCGATTCGCATGAATATGATATCAGAATATCGGTTATCCCGACAATAAGAGGCGAAAATATCGTTATGAGACTGTTCAATGGTGAAAACAGGGAATTTTCATTAGAAAGTATCGGGTTAAATAGTGCACAACTCGAATGCCTGCGATCATTATCGAATATAGAAAATGGGCTAATTTTGATCTCCGGTCCAACTGGTAGTGGAAAAACGACGACCTTGTACTCTTTATTGAAGAATATTTCTTCACCTGAAAAGAAAGTGGTAACAGTAGAAGATCCGGTTGAGTATAAATTGGCACATGTTAATCAGGTGGCGGTCAATGATGAGATCGGATTAACCTTCAGTAAGATTATACGGTCATTATTACGGCAAGCCCCAAACGTTATCTTCATTGGGGAAATACGGGATACTGAAACTGCACAAGCCGCTATGCAAGCGGCGTTAACTGGACATTTGGTGTTGTCTAGTATACATTCTGAGAATGCAGACGGCGCGATCATACGACTATGCGATTTAGGAATTTCGGATTATTTTATAAATTCGTGTGTACGTGCGGTTATTGCCCAGCGTTTAGTTCGACTGAAGTGTACAAATCCATGTCATAAGGGAAGCAAAGATGTTTGCCCTGATTGTTTTGGACGTGGTTATTTTGGAAGAACGGGAGTATTCGAAATATTACTGAACCAATCCTTAGCTAAAGATTTGGGTCAATCACGACTAAAAGATTTCGGATATCTTTGCAAGATGGAGGATTCGATTAACGATCTTGTAAATGAAGGTAAGCTTTTTGACCAAGATCGGTGGTTATTTGAATAGCTCGTTTTCAAGCATTAGGCATAAAGCATGGTAAACCGGAAGATGTAATTCTTGTACTTTAAATGTTTCGCATTCAGGTACTTTAATACATACATCACATTTTGCACATAACATACCTCCAGATTGACCGGTCAGTCCAATAACTGTAATTTTTTTTGCTTTGGCAACTGTTGCTGCTAGGTTAACATTTTTAGAATTTCCAGATGTAGAAATTGCTAACAGAGCATCGTTTGGACGACCGAGACCATAAACCAATTGAGCAAAATTGTATTGCGGATCACAATCGTTGCAGTAGGCGGTATTTATGCCGACCATTTCTGGTAAAGAAATTGCGGGAAGGGCACCTTGTAAGTTGTCAGCTACATCATTGCCGACTATGTTGCGAAATTCGGTTGGTACTGGACGTTTTTTTTTGAAACTTTTAAGCAACTCGCCGGATATATGACTACAATCAGAAGCGCTTCCACCATTGCCACAGAGCAACAATTTGTTACCATTAGCAAATGTGTTCCGCATGAGCTCATATGCGCTTAAAATATCTTGTTGGCAGACTGTAAGCTGCGGATAACGCTTAAAAAAATCGTCAAAAGTAAACATCGTAAAGCAAGTAATGCCCGATGGAACGGATTACACAACATAAATCTTTATTTTATTGCCTAAATTATACAC
>JAIDVZ010000114.1 GCA_029059365.1 Opitutales bacterium
TATCACCAATCTCCTACTAGTAATATAATCGATTCCATCGAAGACCTGTTGGACTATAATCCTAATAATTTTGATGGTTACCGCATGATCGCAACAACAGCTGAAAAAGCTAAAATGTACATATTGGCAGAATTTAGCATAAACGAGATTCCTGAAGATGCACGCACACAGGAAGATCTTTTAACTCTTGCTCGTTCCCTTCTAGAACAAAAAAAATTCGATAAATCTCTAAAAATTGCGAATTCTATACTCGAGAAATCTCCGGAAAATGCCGATGCAAAAGATATTGTATGGAAATCTTCGGTTGATAAGCAGATAAACCAAAATGTTGATCTGGTTGTGGCAGATGGCATAAAACAAGTAGCACCTCCGAAGGTCGATGCTTCTCAGATCGTCATGTCAAACGCAAAAGCAGAGGATGAAAACAGCGGGACTACTGGAAATGCAAAACAAAAAAAGTGAGCCAATGAGCTCAAATAGAAAAATTGTTATTGGTCTATGTACGTTCCTGCGCAACCAAATGCTTGATGGGGCGTTGGAAAGCTTATTACGCATGGACCTACCGACGGATGTCAGTGTTGAATTAGTGCTCGTCGATAATGATCCTAATGGTGGAGCTCGTGATTTATTTGAATATTATCACGCGATCTTCCCGTTTAATAGCTACTACTTCATCGAGCCAAAACAGGGAGTCGTATATGCAAGAAATCGGGTAATAGATGAGGCCTTAAAACTTGAAGCCACTGAGATCGCTTTTATAGACGATGACGAAATCGTATCGGAACAATGGTTAACAGCTTTGTGGAATTTTTACAGAGATTCATTTTTCACTGGCGTTTGCGGACCGATGTACAGGTTATTGCCGCCCGAAACAGATCAAGTTTTGCTAAAATTTTGGCAAAATTATCAACAATATAAAACCGGAGAAGAACGCGTGATGTATTGCAACAACTGCTTATTTTCAACAAATATCGTGCGGCCGGATAAGATGAACATCAGATTTGATGAATTTTTTAATCAAATTGGAGGGGAAGACTCGATATTTTCTCTCAACGCAATTAATCAAGGCGCCCGATTCGCACACGTTTCGGAAGCGATTACTATTGAAAGATTTTCGAAAACACGCGCAACGTTTGGATATCTCTTGAGAAGACATTTTGGAAGCGGTAGTCTCCTCCCAATTGCCCTAAAAAGGGCATATTCCAGAAAAGTTTGGCGACTTTTTTTATCACATTTTCCAAGATTGATAGTACACGCAATATTCGCGCCATTCGCAATATTGTTCGGGCGATATAAATTTTGGAAAAATCTGGTAAAACTCAGCGAGGACGCCGGGGTGATCACAGGATGTTTCGGGAAGAGCTACAAACACTACATTCCCAAAAACATACTAAAAGAGTCGCAAGTTTAGCTAAATTTACAGAATATCGTACTTGTCGGTGTATTCACGCCTAGTCATCAAAATATCGGACTCTGTGGTGTACATATACCCAATACCATGTAAAGTCTTGACGCTATCCATCGAATAACCGTTATTTTTGAATATCTGTCTCAGTTTAACTATATATTGATCCATCGAGCGGCTGCGAATGTTGGCATTTTCCCCCCAAACGCTGTGTATTATGCTCTTTCTACTTAGGATAATATCCTTGTTGGATGCAAAATGCTTCAATATACCAACTTCTTTTTTACCAAGTCGAACAGTATTTCCATTTGGAAATCTGACTTGCATGACAGCCGGTAGAACAGTAGCACCACAAAATGCGAAATTGCTATCATTAAGAGCAACATTTTCAGTGATGAGCATGTCCGGATCTTTGGAAGTACGTCTCAAAATCGCACGTATACGGGCTAAAAGCTCAGTGAAGCTAAACGGTTTTGTAACAAAATCGTCAGCACCAATATCGAATCCTTTGAGTTTGTAAAATTCGTCTGCAAATCCTGTCAAAAAAATGACAGGGATCGCAACACCAATGCTATGTAACTGATTCATAACATTAAAGCCATCGATATCTGGCAAATTAACATCAAGTAACATAATGGAAGCGCAATCGCGTTTAAGAAATTTCACAACTTCTGTCCCGTTGTGAAAAGTGCGAACATTCATGCCGGAGAGATTGATTTGCTTTTCTAACACATCCGTTAGCTGGACATCATCTTCCGCGAGTAAAATTAAGGGTTTAGTTTTTGACATAAAAGGGCAAGTTTTAAATTATGCAGGTTGCCTAAAAAATGAATTTACAAAAGTCAAATGTAAATTTAAACAATTTGCCAAATTCTGTT
>JAIDVZ010000115.1 GCA_029059365.1 Opitutales bacterium
TTTATATCCATATTTATAGCAGATAATTTTTATGTGTGGAAATTGTTGATGATATTCTTTTACCAGATATGCTATCGCGGAGGACAAGCACGGGGCCAACCCTCCAGCTGTAAGAATTGCTACATTTTTCATAAAAATCCTACTTCGACACCAGTATAATAAGGTCTATTTACAAAATCCAGCACGATTAATCGGGTAAAAAATAAATAACGGTGTACCTGTCACCTCTGTTTGCGGGACAAATCCCCAAAATCTGCTATCCCCGCTATCTGGCGAATTATCCCCAAGCACGAAATATTTCTTTTGAGGAACCTTTACGATATTGCGGTCCTTCAATGACCCAACTGCTGTATAACCCGGATATCCGTCAACCTTATTAACCTCTTTATCAAAAATCTCGCTGCCGCGTATCGGTTGATAATTTCTGAGCAATGTATCATTCCTCAATTGGATTTCATCACCTGATTTCCCAACTAAACGTTTAATAAAATAATGCGGATTTCCTGGGATGTTTTTAATTTGTTCTGTTCGAAAGACGATAGCTTCACCGATTTTTGGTCGACGGAAATGATATGCGAGTTTGTTCACAAACAACATATCTCCACAAACGACATCGAAATTGACCAAATTGTCATCCGCTTTTACCGAATATCCTGGTTTAAAAAATATCGCATCTGGTGTTACCCTAAATTTTTCTGGATGTTCGTCATATAATTTTTGCCAACTTGTTGCTCCTAATCCGAACTTTTTTAGGAAAGCAGAATCGATAGAGTAGGCATATGGCAGGTGAATTTTTTGTGTCTCTCTTCCTATTTTGATCGAGTATACACGCTCCTGTGCTGGGATTAATCCAAAAAATTTGCGAACTTTATGTAACTCAAACTGAACAATCCCGGCCGCATCGTGGTTGAAATTAGAATTCGCGAACAAGGGAATTTCTATACTTCCAGTATGTTCGGCGACTATATCAAATGAAGAGGTGCCATTGAATAATTTATTACATATTTTCATTGTTCGTGATGCTGGTGTAGCTTGTTCACGCAACGTAGTAGTGACGCCATGATACGTTGGATGCATAGAATTTGTTGGTATTTGAAAAGTTTGTAAAAAAAATGCACGTATCGCTATGGCTATTATAGAGGCTACGAGTATAACTTCAACATTATCGTTTATCGCTCTGTACGGATAAATATCACCGCCATTTTCGCGCAACAGCGGCTCGAGCTTAGAGATGATTTCATCTGTTTCATGAAATTTTTTTGATGCAAAAGCCGATTTTAATAAAGTTCTTTTGCTGTCTATCTCCACAAAAGTCGATGTCGACATCAGATGTTTACGATATTTTAATATCTTTTTGC
>JAIDVZ010000116.1 GCA_029059365.1 Opitutales bacterium
TTCGTCGGCAGCTTCTGATTGTGATATGAGACAGAAATATGGCTATGACTGATACTCCAGTCGAAGACATATGAGAAGTAGCGATATAGGTAAAGCGTGCGGGGGTACATATGCTGAATTATTGAGAAAGTTAATTACTGAGGAGCTGTCAGCAGCCGTGTATACTTTGCAATATGTAGTTCCTATGAACACTATAGAAATTACATTCGTGTCTGATAATTTTCAAAAAATTACCGGTTGTGATGCCGAAATTTTCCGGAACTATCAACGTTTTTATGAAGATGTCGTAGTTGAATCGAACGATTTTTTTAATTTCTTGAAACATTCCAGTAATAACGGTGGGTTATGTGAACGTAAGTATACCATACAGGCAAAAACTGAGGGCCGAAATATCCTGTTGGATTGTACATATTCACGAAAAATTTCAGATGAAATAATTGAATTTATTGGTGTTGTTACAAATATTACTTCTGCTGAGATTTATAATTTGGCATTTACTATCAGCGAAGAGCGTCTACGAGTGGCATTAGCAGCATCTGGTGCTGGATTTTTTGATTGGGAGATCGGAGCGAGTGAAATATTTTGTGATGATACTGCGATACAGTTATTGAAACTGCAGCCGGGGATGATAACATTAAAGAAATGTTTGCGTGCCATTGATAGGGGACAAATTCAGAAATGTTTGAAGGTTGTACGTTCGATTTTTAGTAATCAATGTGATGTTTTTAATGAAGATGTGTTGATAAGCACGAATAGTCGATGGTTGTGCATCTCCGGTAAGGTTATTGAGCGTGATCCAGGTACCCATCGTCCGCGACGAATCGCTGGTACAGTGCGTGATGTTACGGAAATGAAAAACATTTTACTTGAGCGTGAGCGTATGAATACCTTGCTTGAACAGCGTGTTCGTGAACGTACGGAGCAATTAGAACAAGAATTGGCTACAAAGATTGCTGCGGAGAAACAATTGGTCGAAAATCTTGAACGTGAACGCGAACTAAATGCGACAAAGAGTGTGTTTGTAAATATGGTATCGCACGAATTTCGTACGCCATTATCCATTATTCAATCCTCAGTGGACCTCATTCAGAGGTATTTTGATAGGCTATCGAAGGAGGATATCGATTCGTCATTGTTATCGATACAACATGCTGTACAAAGGATGACGAAAACAATGACTGACATCTTGGTCCTTGGTAAGGTACAGAGTAGCCAATTGAAGTTCGCTCCGGCGGTGACAGATGTAGTTTATCTTTGTTCATCGATTATTGAAGGATTAGAATGTTCCTCAGGTCCGAAACGTATAATTTTTGAAGTGGGGCAAAATGTTCCTGATAAGTTGTTTGTGGATAGCGGATTAATTGAGCATATCGTTTCGAACTTGTTGAGCAATGCACTGAAGTATTCGAATGAAAATGTCCTGTTGAACGTGGAGTACATAGACGGGAAATTATTATTACATGTTGAAGATCACGGCATTGGGATCCCCAAAAAAGATGCTAAGTCGGTCTTTAAATTGTTTCAACGTGGGTCGAATGTATCGAACAGACAGGGAATCGGGGTTGGCATGTTTATCGTGAAATACTGCGTGAACCTACACAATGGAGATATTTCTTTCCGTAGTGAAGAAGGAAAAGGTACTAATTTTCAAGTCGTTCTTCCTGCTAGTACGAAGGCAAAAAAATGAGAATATTGCTGGTTGAGGACGATAGTACACTGTGCGACCTTTTGTCCAGGATGCTAAAATTTGAAGGGATTGACAGTGTTATTGCAAATGACGGACTTGCCGCTGAAAAATATTTATTGAGCAACCCACAGGTGCCGATTGATCTGATTTTATGCGATGTTATGATGCCAAATATGGATGGCTATGAGTTCTTAAAGCGTGTAAAAAATATTCCAGCCTACCGAGATGTTGCATTTGTGTTTACCACTGCTCGGGTATCACGCGATGAGGAATTACGTGGTCTCATGCTTGGAGCAAGAGCATATCTGAAAAAACCAGTAGAAATCGCTACTTTATTGGAGGTTATTGACGGACTAAATGAAAAAAAGTAATCTTATCTCCCATGAGTTGATAAGTATTTTGCAAGCTTAACCTTATCTTCTTTTCCGATGATATCGGTGTATAGCTGTCCATTTAGGTGGTCTATTTCATGTTGCATACAGCGCGATAGAATCGCATTTGCTGTTAAGGTGTGGGTTTTACCATCATCATCCACATATTCCACGGTCACCTCGACTGGGCGGCGTACAGGTGCGGAGAAATCTGGAACCGATAAGCAACCCTCTACCTCGGTACAAGTATCAGTAGATTTTTTTGTAATGATTGGATTGATTAAAAATAGTGGCATAATGGTCTTGATATCGGTGATTTGTTCACCGTCCATTGTGCATAGATCACTCTCTGATACGCAGGGAGAAACATCAATTACACAAATTTTCCGCGAATGTCCGACTTGTGGAGCTGCTATCCCAATGCCATTATTTTCATACATACAAGCCAACATTTCCCGAACAAATTTTTTTAACATATTATCGAACGATGTAACAGCCTTTGTTTTTGCACGTAATACCTGATCACCAATAGTAAAAATATTTAAAGACTTGTCAGAAGAAAGATTTTTTTCATCATTCATTGGCTGTAACAGTGGATAGCTGAAAAATTTTTTCAAGTTACAATTTTTATCTGTATGTGGGCATACATAGAAAGTTTGATTTGTTGGTTAAGTAAGAGTATTCGTCGGCTAACTTTACCACAAATAATCGCTAATGAAAAAATATCAAAATTGCCACTCATATGGTATTCTGGTCCGATTGTTTTAGTCGATAATGTCAAAGATGCGGAGACTTGTGTTGCCGAACTGATGTCAGAAAAAGTGATTGGATTTGATACAGAATCCAAACCTTCTTTTCGGAAGGGGGAGTTTCATGCGCCATCGCTGGTCCAGCTTGCGGGAGAAAGTAAAGTTTATCTTTTTCAGGTCGAAAAAATTGGTGGATTGCGCCCACTGATACCATTGTTTAGTAACCCCGATATCTTGAAAGTCGGAGTTGGGGTTGATCGTGACATTTCTTCTCTTAATAAGATTGAAAATTTTACCGCTTCTGGGTTTTATGATCTCGGTTTACTCAGCCACAATCTTGGGGTGATCAACACCGGGCTGCGTAATTTAAGCGGGATCTTTCTAAAAAAGCGAATTTCCAAAAATGCTCAGTTGACAGATTGGAGCCGAGAAGTGTTGACCGATAAACAGAAAATATATGCCGCAACTGATGCTTGGATTAGTCGGTTGCTATATTTTCGTATGAAAAAATTTGAATAAGTTTTTATTCTATCCACAAACCAAGTGATAGGGGTGGCATTATCAGTTGATCACCGGTTATAATATCCTCGAATTTTTTCGAAAATTGGAAAAATTTATCCACATCAGATAGTTTTCGAAATTTTGTCAGAGAAAAATCTTCGAGCTTTATTCCAACTGTGTAATTATTGGGATTAACTGCGAAAAATATTTGTTTGGTGGGCATTGACCTATCAGCGTTATATAGTACCCCCAGTGCAGAATTATTTACTGAGCGAAAGAATCGCATAAAATTTTCAGTTGGGTTATTGATAGGGCGTGTGACGATCCCTCGGCGTGATAAACGGAATTTTATCCAACGTTTAAAAAATTTGTGCGTTTGGGCATGCCTATCCAGTAATGCATAATCAATCGCATTGATATCACCAGCAAGATAGGTATTGCAGTACCCGTGCTTTGAAAATAGCATATCTTGCCCCTCAGCTAACATTGGTACACCAATTGACATCATCATTATTGCCAATGCAAGATGCGTGCGCTTGATATCAATTAATGTTGGAGTGGTGCCGTTATGGCCCGGATTTTCTGTGATTTTATCAATCCAGCATAAATCATCATGGGAAGCCACATAGTTTATACTTTGTGCTGGGAAGTTACTCCGAAATCCCAATGAGCCGCGCAAAAAGTACGCCATTCCATCAAAATTTCCGTGTCCACGTACATAATTTTTAACAAATTCTCGGAATTCATCATTCCATGCAGATGCTGAAGAATTATGAAGCTGTTGTCCAATATTTCCACGAAAACTCCAAGGTTCGTATATTATTTGAATATCGTTCTTCACCGACCGAAGTTCATGTTCAAGTTGGCACAGAAATTCCCTGCCAAGTAGTTCAGCAAGATCAAATCGGAACCCATCGATACGATAAGCAGTAATAAAGTGCACTAGGGAGTCGATTATTAGTCGGTGCACCATCGGCGATTCGGTACGCAGATCATTTCCGCATCCGCTGAAATTTTGTAATGTACCATCTGAATTTTTCCGAAAAAAGTAATCGCAATCGATATTATATAGATGATTCGGATTACCAACATGGTTATAAACGACATCAAGTATAACCGCTATATTGGCGCGATGACAACGCTTGATTAACATTTTTAGTTCACGTGGAGCTTGTTTAGGAGATGTCGTATAGATACTTGCTGGCGAGAAGAAGTTTACAGGCATATATCCCCAATGATATTCCTTTTTATCCTTTGCATCCGGCTCTTGTATCGGTTGTAATTCTAATGTATTAATGCCTAATTTTCGAAGATAACACCGTTTTTTTGAAAGCCATTTTGATAACCCTTTGAAAGTTGTTCGTTGCTTGTCTGTTAATTTGATCGGTGCGTGTGCCAGTAAGTCGCGAACGTGAGCCTCTAAAATAACATCATCCTTAATATCGTGTGTACGAAAATTATCTCGTAGTGGCAAAAATGTACGTTTTTTGAGAATAATCCCTGGACCATCGGGAGAGTATGTTGCTTTAGCGTATGGATCTAGAATTTTTTCGGCATCTTCCCAGTTTGTTTGTTCAAAAAACAATGCTTGATAGTGGTAAAAATAACCATGTAAGTTTTGTGAAATTGTTGTCTCCCAGGTGCAATCATTATTTCTATGCATCGTGGTTATTGTTGGCGTATCATGCACATCGCGATAGAGCAACAAACGCACAGCATGTGCACGCGGGATAAATATCCGAAAATTTGTGAAATTATTCTGTATATTCGCTCCAAGTTCGGCATTTGTATAAGTTGACAATAGCCATGGTGTCGGGTCCACTATTCGTTCAAGTTCTCCAATTTTTAGAGTAAATTTATCGCATAAAAGTAGTGGCTCATTGCTATGTAGCGCGATGATATGTTCCCCAGTTTTTTTTGCATCAAAATAGTAATTATAAATATTATTTGGTGCATATACCTTGTTAACAGTTTCGAGCGTCGGGCCCACCCATTCTCCACCAGATGTAACAAATTTAAATTGAAAATTTTCTGGAATTTCGGCACGTGCAATTTGCACCGAAAAGTATGGCTCGTTGTCAATTACCGTGTAATTCAGTTGAAATTTTGTATCTCTTGTTGCTTCGAACCAGTTGTTAAAATCCGCAGCTAAAAATAAGGAATGTTTTGAAAGATCCAGATATTTTACACGATACTCGGGCAAACAAAAAGAAATCTTATCACATTCTGCGTAGTATCCTGATGTTTTAGCGAATACCAATTTGCTGCAAATTGTTCGTGTTAACGGAACTTCAAAACAGGTAGGATATCCCTTTTGTAGGATGTCGGAATAAGATGATACTTGCAGTTGCAGATTGGTGGTATCTAGCACGCGATCATTGATATTTTCTCGCAATACCACAACCACGGTACACGGATCAATGATTTTTACATCATTGATATCGGAGCCTGATAAGACATTCATCACTCAGTGGATGATACCTTTTCTATTGTCCAAATCAAGGCTGATTATCGAAGAATATCTGTACTATTGTTTAGTTCCCACCGCCATTTTCAGTTCCGCCGCCATTATTGTTTGTTGGTTGTATGCCATTGTTTGGCGTCTGCTCATTATTATTATCTGCCGGTTGTTCGTTTTCGTTTTGTGTTGCTGCAGCTTGATCCTGTCTCTGTTGATTGCCTCCGTTGCCGGGTGCAGCACCAGCTGGTGGGATATTTTGGCCAGCTTCTCCCGACCCAGTCCCAGGATTCTGTTGAGAATTTGCCGGATTTGAGGCTGAAGCAGGATCAGAATTTTCTCGTAAAGCTTTTGATATAATTGTTCGAATCTGGGCATCACTCAACCTAGCCACTTCGTTATTATTTTGTCCCGCCGCGTCGGTTGCCAGCTGTGCCTCTTCCTCTTTTTTCTTTTTGTGTAAATTTGTTAAGAAAGCTGTAATGCGAGCTCTATTTTGATCTTCAAATCGTTGAGCAGTCATAGCGTTGTATGAACTCATGATCCTATCAGCAAATTGTTCAGCATCCCTGCTATCTGATTGAGCGTTTGCTGCACCGTCATTATTCGAAGCTGCATGTTCTTCGTTTTGTGGCTGAGCGTTACTTGTTGCACTTTGTTGTGGGATATTACGACGCAATTCTCGCTCAACTGAATTTAAAAATGCACCTTGGTTAGATATGTTATACGTTTTCTGTAAAATTTCCTGTACCTGGCTCTCGTCTAGTTGATCCCCGTCTGGTTGATCTGTCTCGTGGGTTTTGAATAGGTTATTTTCATTTGTTTGGATATACGTCATATTGACTATATCGTTTGTTATTAGATATTTATTGTTATCAGGCTTATCTCCACTTTGCGGCACATTACTACTCATACCGTCAATGGCGTGGCTAAGTTTTATCCATATCTCACGATTAGGGTCATTTTCATCCTTGGCACCTTTTTCTATTCTCTTTTTTAATTTGTTTGTACCAGAGTTTACTACCCTTATTTCATTGGGGTTTAGCGCTATGTTACCATCAGGCCCGCGTATAATCGCTATGATATCTCCTGGATCTAACGGTACCGGAAAGTAATAGGTAATCTTTTCTTCTCCATTTCTGATTGTTAAAGTACCAGCATCCAGGTCAATTTCGTATCTAGGGTTTGCATCTTCGGCTTGTGCTCCAAGTTCTTCCTTAAGTGTTTTTAGTAGTTCATAATTATCTGCACGAGGGTCACTTTTTGTGCTAGAGGATACGACATCTGTTCCGTGAAATGTGCTTTTTGTATCACCGTATTGGATCCCAACTATATCCCCAGCCAGTCCAAAAGATCTTAATAGTTTTATCTTTTTTTGGCCTTTCCCGGATACAAACCCCTTTGCTTGTTCAAACAAGCTGGTACCCTTTGTTTTTTCCTTTATTCTCGCATTTATACGTTTTGTTAGGTTTTCTATCCCTGGAGGGACCGTGCCTCGGCCATTATTTTTTATATACGTATCTATATTTTTGCACGCTTTAAATACCC
>JAIDVZ010000117.1 GCA_029059365.1 Opitutales bacterium
CGGCAACGGTGGCTGTCAAAGCGTCGAAACCGAGAAAAATCATCATACTCATCGGATTCGTATTTTTGGCCGTATGCGCGTCGAGCGCATGGATTCTGTTCGGACGAGGTCTGAAAGAATCGTTCAAATCAGCACCAAACGAATAGTCTCCCAGAAGTATTTTATATCAAAAAGCTTGAAATCCGTATAGATTTCAAGCTTTTTGATTACTCTATTTGTCACACATAGGATTTTTAGTAATTTTGCAATATGAAGCATAGAAATGGCAATGAAGAATCCAGAACCGACCTTAAGGTCGATGTAGAGGCTGTCATAAACAGCCGCATTCCTTCGTATGCCCGCTTCATTCCGCAACCGCTCATCCAATGGCTTAAAAACACGATATGCCAGGACGAGCTGAACGGAATACTTGACCGCACAAGAGGCACGTCCGGAGCAGAATTCTGCGATGCCGTGCTGAAAGACCTAAATGTTGACTACGCATTCAAAGGACAACGTCCTGACCCGTCCAACCCAAGAGTCCTGATCGTCTGCAACCATCCGCTGGGAGGACTCGACGGAATCGCAATGATCCACTGGGTCAACAGCATCTACGGACCTGACATGCACTTCATCGTCAACGACCTGCTGACTGCAGTCAAGCCTTTGAGCGCCGTCTTTTTACCCATCAACAAGCACGGCAAACAAAGCCGCAAGGCTACTTACGACATCGACCAATGCATGGCCGGCGACAAGCCTGTGATAATGTTTCCCGCCGGAATGGTGTCACGCAAGCAAAAAGAGGGCATTAAAGACCTCAAATGGCAAAAAATGTTCATCAACAAAGCCGTTCAATTCAAAAGAGACATAATTCCGGTATACTTTGATGGCAAGAATTCATCTTTTTTTTATAATTTTGCAAAGTTTCGGACCTGGACAGGGCTAAAATTCAATATTGAAATGATTTATCTGCCCAGAGAAATATTCAGGAGCCGCAATGCACACTTTACCATCATTGCCGGGAAACCTATTCCATGGACGCGCCTTAAAGGTGGACATTCTGCGTTATTGGAAGCCAAGGCGGTAAAGAAGATAGTCTATAGTTTAAAAGACTGACTTGACAAACAGCACATTACCGATGAAGGAACAAAAGATAATTGACCCCGTACCCGTAGAACTTATCGAGAGCGAACTCGTTCACGAAAGATTTCTACGCGACACCAACAAGGGTGGCAACAAGATATATGTTGTCAACTCGTTCAACTCACCGAACGTAATGCGTGAGATCGGACGTCTGCGCGAGATAGCATTCCGCACAGCAGGCGGAGGCACGGGCAAAG
>JAIDVZ010000118.1 GCA_029059365.1 Opitutales bacterium
GGAATGTAGATAATATATTGTATTTTGAATTTTCAGATGGTCATCGCGAACAAGCGAAGTTGTCCTCAGCTTTGAGGAGTAAATTGGATTTAGGTATTGTTAAAAATTTTCGATTGTCATCCGTAGTAAAAAAAGTTAGCTTCGCCGCTGTTCCAGCTAAACAGCCGGAAAGATTGCCTTTCAATTCATCCAGAAAATTTTCGAGAGTAAGGTAGAATGGGAATAGAAAATATTGTAGAAGTCAAAAATCTTTCGAAAAAATATGGGCGATTTGAGGCGTTATCGGGAATCACATTATCTCTTCCAAAAGGGAAGATCATCGGATTGATTGGCCCAAATGGAGCAGGGAAAACTACATTTTTAAAAATATTATCTGGATTAATGTTGGGATCGAGTGGAAGCATTACAATTGACGGGATTGATTTGGCTTCATGTCCGGGATTAGCACAGAAAAAAGTCGCATTTATGCTCGAAAACAACCCGTTGCCTGACCATTTACGAGTAGGGGAATATCTTAGATTTCGTGCAAAATTGAAGGGCGTAAAGGATGTTCGCAGGCGGGTTGAAAGCGTGATGAGGAAATGTGATCTATATTATGATGCTCGCTATAAAATGATAAAAACTTTGTCCAAAGGATATCGTCAACGTGTTGGCATTGCAGATGCATTACTTGGAGATCAGCCCCTTGTAGTACTGGATGAACCGACGATTGGGCTTGATCCTCGACAAATTGTGGCGATCAGAAAAACGATACGCGAATTATGTGCATCAAAAACACTGGTTATTTCTAGCCATATTTTATCTGAATTGGAAAGTATATGCGATTATTATGTCATGATTAATAAGGGTCAAATTGTAGCAAATGGAACCCTGGATGACATAACCAAAGAGGACAAATCAGATGAATTTTATGCTGAAATCGCCGATAATTACCCAAGGACAGAATTAAATCAATTTTTACTGGATCACCATCTGAATTACGTTTTGCTTCTAAACAACAACAAAAATATTAATTGCGTGAAATTCAAGCTTGTTAAGGATTATCAGAAAATCATGCGCGCTTTTATCGATCACTTTGGGGATAAACTGATTAGTTTTGGACGCGAACGTTCATCTTTGGAGGGTGCATTTTTGCGTGCTACAAAGCGTAGTCGAGATGATGATTAATAT
>JAIDVZ010000119.1 GCA_029059365.1 Opitutales bacterium
ATAAGTTATTATACGTTTAAGGTGAATTAAATGAGCAAATTGATTAGCCTAGAAGAAATTTTTCGACACACACCATACAGAAGCGGAACTGCATTCATCGACAACGCCAAAAAGCATGGATACACATACTCACAAGCGAAGCGCTTTTTAGATAGAAAGGTTATACATGATCAACGCGCGCCGAAAGAAAAATTATTCATCCCAATAGTATCGAAAAGTCCAGGTGGGTATCAAATGGATACGTTTATAAATCAAAAACAAGCCAACGGGGTTAACTATTTAATGCTAATCAATGTTAACACGCGCAAAGCGTATGCATATATGATGAGAGGTAAAGGGGCGCAACAAGTCAAAGCAGCATTAAATCAATTCATAAAGGATGAGCCAAATTGCACCTCAATTTTGTCAGATCAAGATGCAGCATATTTGTCGAATGAAGTACTTGACTGGATGACTAAACATAATATTAAGTACACAACTACTACGGATGATAACCACAATAATCTCGGCATAATTAATCGATTCATGAGGACGATACGTGATTTGGCCGTGAACAGGGGACTACTTGATGAGAAAATATGGGATCATTTCGACGAAGAAACGAAAGAATTTATAGTAGGCGAAAACTGGGAGCCATCGCGCACGATTGATCCAAAAGAAATGAAAGAATTGGTCGCAGCATATAATGAACATCCCCATCGAATAACAAAAGTTGCACCGAACAACATGACCAAAGAAGATGAGAAAGAATATATCAAATACAAGAAGGACGATAACAATCCATATGACTTCCAACAGGGGGACAAGGTTCGAATCGTGACGGACAAAAATCCATTGAAAAAGACGCGAAGGCAAGTATCAGATTTTGTATACACAGTTGATTCAAAAGCAGGCAACCTTTTCAATGTGATTGCAGCAGATAAGTCAGTCAATGCATACCCAGGGTATAAGCTAGTTAAAGCGAAAGGTCCAGTTGTCATGGCAAAGTCATTAAAAGATGACAAACGTGGTATAGTCAAGACGATTAATGGCTATGATGAAAAAACTGATCAATACGATGTTACATTCGAGAATGATGACAGAGAATGGAGACCGTCAAAATATTTACGGGAAGGGAACCCAACGACATTATCACGAATGGAGCGAATCTATTGGCTGGAACGGAAAGATAAAATCCCACCAAAGATAAGAAAATACATTTAATGATAATGAAATATGGAAGAAGATCCAAATATCATTAAAGAAGTGGAAAAGCTAATTAATGATACAATGCGAAAGAGTATGCGTGAAATAGAAGGAGCATTAATCAAACCATTAT
>JAIDVZ010000012.1 GCA_029059365.1 Opitutales bacterium
ATTTAAACATTATCTATAACGACTAAAATCTTCACCATTTTCGACAACTATGTCATCAAATTCCTCATTTTCTTCCTGTTCTTCAAGCACGATAAGCTCATCAAGCTGCGCCTGCATCGCCTCTAAAACATGCTCTCGATTTTCAATTTCAGTAAAAAATTTCATCGGTAATTGCCGAATAAGCTCCATTAGTTGGGTGGTCGCAAAAATTGCCAACTCCCGATCTTCACCCAAAATATCTAATCCGTCTTTTATATCTTTACACAATGCCTCAAGTATTTCATTCAGCTGAGAACTACTGGCAAACGATTGATCTGCAAGTTTTGCAACCTTAACTGTGAGCTCAAACTGCTCATCCTCTATCACCTCGTTATTGCCACCTTTTGCATCCACAGGCACCTTTTTCACCGATTTTTCTGGCACATTGTGGCCCAGCCTTTTACTTTTGTTTTCATCTCCATTTTTTTCTTCAAAATTATCCCCTATTTCCCCAAATTTTAAAATTCGCTTATTTAATTTTTTTATCCACCCATATAAATCTCTAGCGGTTATTAAGCGGTATATCAGATCTCTTACCGCTATTAAAAACCCAACAGCACGTGAAGGATTAATCGATTTTATGTCGGCTGCACAAAGCTCCAACAACATCTTTAAGCCAGTCTTCCAGTTTTTAGCCCCAAGCGACAAAAAGCTTAACCGCATCAATTCAGATAAGTTGTTTATACATAACGCTTTTTGATAAAGATTCGCTATATCACGCGCACTATCTCCATCTGCTGAAAATTTTCCATCAACAAACGAAGCAAAAAGATCTGTTGCTTTAGGGATTAAATTATATCCATCCTCTATTTCTTGCCCGTGTATGTTATGTAATATTCCTACAGCTTCCTTCAATTTTTCGCTAAATCGTGCTAAAAAAGTTATCTCATCCTTGAGATCCTCGACTCTTTGCTGCAGTTCTGTCCGACGGTTAACAGATTTACCATCTGTACGATCTTCTAACCGTTTTAGCATCTTTCCTGCTTGGCGAATCTCAGATTCAGCCTCTGCAGACTCAATATTTATCCTCTCTAAAAAGTATTGAAGAAAATTATCTTGTTCGGTGACATCTGAAAATATATCCGCTACTTCTTCCAGAATGATCTCTGCCAAATCGCGCCCATCAATCGAAAGCTCGTCAGCACTGCCCTCAGTAAACCTCGCTTTTATACGCTGCCTAAGCCGCTTTAATTTAGCTTCACAATCCTGATATTGTTGATTGCTCCGCTGTCTCCTACCCTCTCGACGATCTAAACGACTAATGTATTGATATAGCAATTGCCTTTGAGCGGCTACGCGTTTCTTATCTCGTATCTCGCGCGCTCTTAACTTTGGCTTCTCCTGCCGGCGTATGATGACATACTCCTCCATCTCGCTCGCCTGCTCAATGGGCGATTTGGTCTTTGGATGAAGCACGACATCTTGTCCGCGATACTCCCCACGAACAGAAATCTCTGCATCACTCAATTCATTGATGCCGAATGTTTCTGAATGTATGGCTCCGGAGTAATCAACTGGCATGGCTAGAATGTAACATATTTTCTTAAAAATCCAACCACAAAAAATTTAAAGCATACCTTTATCTAGCGTTCGATATTGTATCGCTTCCAATATGTGCGAGCTACCAACTTGCTCATCCCCTGCCAAATCAGCAATAGTACGCGCGACACGCAGAATTTTGTCGTAAGCGCGAGCAGATAGGTGCAAATTTTTCATCGCTGAATCGAGTAGATCTTGGGATTCACGGTCTATTTTGCAAATTTTTTGAATATTATCAGTATCTGCGTTCGTCACCCTGCCATTACCAAAGCGCTCTTTCTGCCTAGCTCTGGCACTTTCAATCCTTTGTTTGATTTCTGACGATGGCTCAGATCCTTTCCCTAGCCTAATATCTGTGGCAGATACCGCGCTAACTTCGACTTGTATATCAAATCTATCAAGCAATGGTCCACTAATTTTTGATCGATATCGTCTAATTTTCTCAGAAGAACATCTGCATCGACCGGTTTTATCACCCAGAAACCCACATGGGCACGGGTTCATAGCAGCAATACACATGAACGAGCACGGCAACGTAATCTTTCCTGCACTTCTTGAGATCGTAATTTCACCATCCTCTAATGGCTGCCTCAAAGCCTCGAGATCGGATTTATTAAATTCCGATAATTCATCTAAAAACAGGACACCGTGATGAGCCAACGAAATTTCACCTGGTCGTGGAATTTTTCCTCCACCGAGTAAACCGACACTACTGATGGTATGATGAGGAGCACGAAATGGGCGTGTCACCGTACATGTTTCGTTTTCAGCACCAATCCCTGCAGCTGAATAGATACTAATTATATCTAGCAGCTCTTCCTTGCTCAGGTCGGGCATAATGGTCGGTATACGCTTCGCAATCATCGATTTCCCAGACCCAGGTGCTCCAATCATTAACAGATTATGCCCACCGGCAACAGCAACCTCAACAGCACGTTTTAAGAAAAATTGCCCGACGACATCGAAAAAATCGATGCCATAACGCGTCTCTGTATTTAAAAAAGAATCGAACGATGCCTGCGATTTCCGTAGTCCCCCTGTACCGCTTAAAAACTCTACTACAGACCGCAAAGAATCAGCCTCAAATACCTCAACTCCATCCACCAAAGCAGCTTCTTTTGCAGATTTTTTTGGTAATATTAACTTTTTGCCAATACGTTTCGCGTGCATACCAAATGCCACACCACCCTTTATATCCGACACCCGACCTGATAAACTTAATTCACCAGCTATTAAAAAATCATCAAGATGTCTCATATTCGCTTGCCCTGTAC
>JAIDVZ010000120.1 GCA_029059365.1 Opitutales bacterium
CGCATAGATTGCATATTGAGCGATGAAATTTTTTCAATTGATCAACCTGATAAAGATACGACAATTAATATTTTTGATTTTAAAACCGGAGTATACGAGTCATTGGTCCCTGATAAATTACCTAAACAACTTGAAGATTACGTCGGGGTACAAATCTTATTGTACGGGTTAATACTCCGAGAATTAGGATTTAATAACATTAATCTTCAAGTTTTGTGCCCCGACAAAAGGATAATGAAGCCTGTAAGCCTCAGCGAGGTAATGTCTCAATGTGAGTGGTTGTTTACCAAATTGGGTATTATTTTTGATACCGGCATTTTAGGAGAAAACATTCACACGTTCGCTGATCGCGCGCCAGGAGATATCGATAGCGACCTGCCGATATCGGAAAGCTCGATTGATAATGCAACAATTACTCTTAAAAAACAAATTTCATTTGAATAAAAGCTCAATTTCTTGCGCGGATAATTGCCGACAATTGCCGATCGAAACTCCTTTAAGAAAAAGTTTCCCGATGCGCACGCGCTCTAATTTTTCGACGAAATATCCAAAATGTTGAAAAATTCTATGAATTTCATTTTTGCGTCCTTGAGACAACACTACTTCGAATGCCTTACCTTTAAGAGCGCCCTTCCCTATCGATATCAGTTTGTTCAGTTTGATGAATTCACCATCATCGATGATGCCATGCAGTAATCTCGGTTTTACAGCATCATTCAATGGGCGCGATAGTATTAATTTATAGTGCTTTTGAATATTGGATGACGGATGTGATAATTTTTGTACAAAATCTCCGTCATCTGATAAAATAATTAGCCCAGTCGTATCTTTATCTAACCGTCCACAAAATAACAAATTCCGTTTCGCAAATTTTTTTGGAACCAAACTAAAGATTGTTTTCTCATTGAACCGGTCGTTATGAGAACAAACATACCCTTTGGGTTTGTTCAGCATCAACACAAGCGGATCTTTTCGAGATGCAGGTTCATTTTTGATTTGCACTCCATTAACTTTGATAACATCCTTTTGAGGATCAATCACTGTACCAATACCTGCGGGAAAATCGTTTACTGTTACACACAGTGAAGCTATTAATTCTTCGGCTTTTCGTCTCGAACATACTCCTGCATGTGCTAAAAATTTTTGTAAACGTACCTTATTCTCGATCATGCTGATTTTTGGGTATAAAATTTTTGTAGACTTGTAAAATATATAGTGCAGTCTGCCAATTATGTACCCCAAATTTAGATTCGATATCATTAAAAAATCTTCAATTTCCAAGGCAAGATGCGGACAAATAATAACTCCTCACGGAATTATCAATACGCCAAATTTTGTTTTTTGTGGCACGAAAGGGGCGATGAAAGCAATCACTACTGCTGAACTTTCAGATACGGGTGCAGAGATTATGCTCTCTAATACTTACCATCTTTATTTACAACCGGGAGCTGATATTGTCGCTGAAAACGGTGGACTGCATAAGATGATGGGCTGGAATAAGCCGATGCTCACTGATTCCGGTGGTTTTCAAATCTTTAGTCTTGGGCATGGATGTGTTGCCAACGAGATCAAAAGTAAAAGAAATTGCGGAGGAACCTACAAAAAAACTCTATTAAAAATTACTGAAAATGGGGCAATTTTTAAATCTTATCTCGATGGAAGCCAGCACTGCTTAACTCCAGAAATTTCAATCAAGACTCAAAAAAAACTTGGAGCAGATATCATTTTAGCATTTGACGAATGTACACCATTCCATGTTTCAAAAAAATATACTGAAAATTCAATGGAGCGCAGTCATCGCTGGGAAATGCGTAGCTTACAAGAATTTGAACAATCAAATGATGAAACACAGTCGCTATACGGAATTATACAAGGCGGAATATATGAAGATCTTCGTGAGCGAAGTACATCATTTGTGTCTGAAAATAATTTTTTCGGACAAGCAATTGGAGGATCTTTAGGCGGCTCTAAAGAACAAATGCACGATATTGTATCATGTGTTTGCTCTTTTTTGCACAACAATCGTCCTACACACTTATTGGGAATCGGCGGGCTAAGCGATATTATAAATGGTGTGAAAAATGGGATCGATACCTTTGACTGCGTACACCCTACCCGCTTAGCACGACATGGCGGTGCATTGGTAAGACCAGAGTTAAATGATGGACAAGAATCGATTGATATTACCAATTCGCAATTTAAACACGATCTGCAACCAATATCTAAATTTTGCAACTGTTACTGTTGCCGAAATTTTTCGCGTTCCTACATCCATTACTTATTCAAAGCCAAAGAAACTCTTGGAGGTCAACTACTTACCATACACAATGCACACTTTATGGTCCAATTTATGCAGGACATTCGCGAAAAAATAGCGCTAAACGAAATGTAAAAGTACCTCAAATTTATGAATAACTATGTGATTCCAACAATCTTCCTCCATCGTTCCACGCACCAAACATGATATTCTGTTTCGTTTTTTCTAAAAAATTTTTTAGGCGATTCTCGTAAACTACTTTATTTTGTTTTACCCGTTGAATAAAATCTATCCTTACACGTTTGTATAAAGCTGGGAAGTTTTGGAAATTTTGCCATACCGAGGGATCTTTCTGCAAAAAAGATAAAATTTCAGGATCGATCACAAAACTTTCTTCAGACATATCAGGAGGCAACACCACCTTCCCCGCAGGTGTCATAAGGTTTAGCTTCTCAAGTCTTCTGCAGCGCTCTTTATTAAGTTCTGACCACTTACTTCCTTTTCCTCGAGGCGACATTTTTTGTATAAGACCAATTCCCGGAACATTTTTTACAATGCTATCTATCCATCCAAAACAAAGAGCTTCTTCAATCGCATCTAAATACCAAAAAATAGATTTAGAACTATTTGCAGTGTCTTTGGGAATCCCGCGCTTCACAAATACCCAACATTCCCGTTCCTTTACATGGTTCTTTATAAGCCACTCTCGAAAATTTTGACGATTTGTTACTTCGTAAAGCACATTTTTAGGCAAAATTTTGCAGCGTCTTTCATGATCAATATCCATTTCAAAACACAATTCTCCGGCCTATACGATATCTCTGGGAAAATCCAATCTGTAGTATAAAACCTGGTGCTCGAGGAGGGAGTCGAACCCTCATGCCGTGAGGCACAAGATCCTAAGTCTTGCGTGTATGCCAATTTCACCACTCGAGCATTAACACGACGCATCTCTGTATAAAAACAACAGAAGCATGCAATCAAAAATGAGAGAGCC
>JAIDVZ010000121.1 GCA_029059365.1 Opitutales bacterium
TGGTGGACTTTCCATTTGGTTCAAAGAAAGTATCCGGATCATCCGGATTCCTGAAAATATCGGCCGCAGAACCATCGCATGCGACTAAAGAATATTTGCCTTTAAACAACTTCTTTTTACATTTTTGAGTAAAAGAAATGAGAAGGCTTCTAAAGGCATCATTTTTAATCTTTTTGCGCTGTTTATAAAAGGCAGCTTTTGAAGGGGCATCTGTAGAACGACCAAAAAAGCGGTAAAGTTCTTCCTTAATGCAGTCAGCTTCCATAGTCAGGAGCATAAGCCAACTCGTATACTTTCCCTTCCAGATAGGCAATCAACGTAGAATTACATTCCACCGTATCCTGACTCAGCACATAGTACGCCCATACATAATTATCTAACGCTTCACTTCTCGGCAATACAACAAAAGGATTTTGACGCCGCCACTGCTCCGGTAAAATGCCAAGCGCAGTACCATGTCCGATTCTGTCTCCCGCATGAAACTTCAAATAAGTAACCGTTTCGTCTATTCTGCGCAATCCCGATAAAATATGCCTGAAATCTTCTCCTGCATGAAATGTGAACCGCAAACTCTGGATACTGTTTTTCCCATACCCTACTTTTTCTATGGAACTGTCCCTGGCTTCTTTATAGGCTTTTGCAAAAACCCATATAGGAGTCGCGTTTTCCAGACTCGCCGCATCAATCCCAACGATATAACGGTCAAGCCCGGAAACACGATTCCGGAGGCTGCGCATAATTCTAATCTGATTCACATACTTTTCTTCCAACACACCAAACTGCAGCTTTTCTCTTTTTTCAACACCATTCAGAAAACATTTATACGGAACCGTACTGTCTTTTTTCTTCAGGAGATGATACACTAAGCCTACTCTGGGGAATGTCCGGTAAACTTGATAGCTTCCGTTATCCTTCCTACAATAGTCCTCCCTGATGACATTACGGTATGCCTCTAAAAAATCTTTCACATCTTTCCGGAACCCATCTTCATTGTCATTAATTGATGCACGAAATTCTATTTTTTTCAAATTCTGGTTGTAAAACTGTTTCCTCATAGCCTGCTCCCAATAAACAACCTTATCCTTCTTATGGTTTAGGC
>JAIDVZ010000122.1 GCA_029059365.1 Opitutales bacterium
TCTATATATATTATTCCCAGATACATATGCTCCGCCATAACCACCAGCGAAAGACGCTCCTATTACTACCCCTGAGGAATTTTCAGAAGAAGAAGAAGTTGCACTAAGAATATTATCGTTTCCTATTTCATACCTGCTATCTCCGCTCACACCGACACTACTATCGGACAACCCGGCGGACGCTCCTATTACTACCCCTGAGGAACAAGAATCAGAAGAAGAAGTTACACTAAACGTATTGTTATTGCCTATCTTGTATCTACTATCTCCACTCACTCTCACAGTATTACTAGCATACCCAACGGACGCTCCCAGCACTACCCCTGCGGAAGAATAAGAAGAAGAAGAAGTTGCACTAAGCGTATTATTATTTCCTATTTCATACCTGCTATCTCCGCTCATGCTGAAACCGCCATATTGAATATAACCAACAGATATTCCTATTATTGCTGCTGAGGAAGAATGAGAAGAAGAAGAAGAAGTTGCTAAAAATTCATTATTATTTCCGATATCATATTTTATGCTACCATTTAGCAAAATGTTATCATTATCAGGCACATTAGCGCGCGCTTTTCCGATCGCAGCTGCTGCGCTATAAGCACTCCCATTATTTTTCACCTCCGATTTTGCATATATCTTTGTTGGAACTAAAAATGTGAGCGTCTGATCATAACCTGTATCTTCCTCGAAATTAGGCGTACCTACTGCCTCACCTTCGGCTTTTCCATCAAGCACAATACCAACAGCTTTTTGTTCCTGATTTTCAGATTCGGAATATGCGAATATTCCTACTCGCTTTTGATTTTCTAAATCTTCTGCAGAAAGCTCAGAAAACAGCGCTGAATCTCCAGTGAATCTCAAATTCACCCCATCAGCAAGCTGTAACGCTACCGCATCACCATTCTTAGCATGTGCATAAACATGCGCTAAACCGACTGCTTTGGTTTCACCAGTTGGTTTAAGATCATCCCCCAGCTCATTGACCGCAACTTCGACCGTTGGCTCGTTTTGGAAATCTATAGTCAATAATGATTTTTTCTTAAGATCAGTAGCATTGTCAGCAGCTAATACATCATCATCGAATTTTATATTGGCAGCTACCACGGAATCACCTGTAGCTGATACGCTGATCGAACCTAGCGTTGTTGCGCCATCCTTGGTCTCGTTTGTAAATGTTACCCTATTGCTTGCAATGCTCTTGCTTGGGTCATCGCTGGCATCACCGTATAA
>JAIDVZ010000123.1 GCA_029059365.1 Opitutales bacterium
CTCTCTGAGGCTACTAGTGCTTCGTGTTCTTCTGCAGGCGTATTTGGGGTAGCCTGTGGAAGTAAATTTGATGATGATAGAATATCTCAAGAGGCGGTAGGTACAGCGCGAGGGCTGTCGATAAACTTAAACGGCGGCCAAACGATAAGTGCGCTAACTGGAGCATTTGGAAGCGATTCAACACATGGAGTTGAAAGAGTAAATGTATTTGGAGCAGATGATACAGACAAGAGGGAAGATGTATCAGATGGAACAACCGTAACCCCTGGAGATAAGTATGGCTGGCGAGTAGGGATATACAATGAAGAGGAAACCCCTGCTACGGTAAATATCTTAGGAGCGAAATTAGCGGAAAAGGTGGCGTTTACTCCAGGTGCTACCGAAAAAGATACCGGAACAGCAGCAGTTGTCCTGAATGGTGACCAAGGAAGCAGCTACCAAGATTATGCCCGAGCCTTTGCATTAGGTAAGGATTTTCAAATTTATATTGGTGGGAAAAGTGGGATAACTACAAATCCTGAAACAAAGGAAGTTCACGTACCTGGTGAAAATGAGTCACAATTTGAAGTTGCCGGTAACGGCACTGGCAATGTGGTGAACATCTTTGGAGCGATTGCTCCGGCACAGTATGCAACATTAAGCAATAATCGCTGTGCAAATAGTAGCTTAACGATCGATAAAAATTGGACAGCAAATGCATATGGTCCACTCGAGGGATTAGAGAATGTTAAGGTGCTTGGTGAAGGTAAACTGAGAACATTTGGGAAAGTCAGCAATATTGGCACTTTGACGGTCGGTGACAGCACCACTTCAGGGGAAGTAGTAGTGTATAAAGAAGCTACACTTGGTACAACAGTACTTGGTAATGGTGTATTAAAAGCTGGAGCTTGTACAGACAACGGCGCCACAACTGCGTTAAACAATATGACGAAAGGTAAAACTTCTCTACCGCTGAAGTTTACTAATCCAGAAGACAATGCGAAGGTATGCGATGTAACCAGCATAACTTCGACCGATTATGTTAATAATTTTGGAACAGTCGGAACATTAACACTCGATGGTGAAGTGACGTTCAAAGTGGATACTTCAAAGGTTGATGCGAACGTTGGGACCAAAGTTGGTGATCAGATGACCAATCAGTTCCAATTGGTTAAAGGCTATATAACACTTGAAAAAGTAGTTGATGGAGAGAACACCACCTGCGGAAAGTTGGAACTTGGAACTAGTGGGCAATTTACAATCGCTGACGAGTCAACGACTACGATCGATCCCGAGAATCGGGCATTGATGTTTGTACGCGCATCTGGATTGAATGTTGAGCAAATGCTCGGTACGCAATTCATGAGCAAGTTTACCGCTGTTTCAGGTATTAGCGGATTGTATGCTCTTAACAGCGATGCAAATTTGTTGACGAACACCGGGTTAATCGTCGGGAAGGTGAATATTTACGCGAAAGACGGGATCGGGATTGGTCTCATGAACGAGGAATATGCACGATCTGTGAACACGGTGGATGGTGAAGTCACCGGTGAAATTGTGCTAAAGAAGCCGTTGAACATAATTGTCAAGATCCCGGAAGGGAACAAGACCCCAGAGGGTGAAGATCGTGTCTGGGCATTATACGGTGATGCCAGCGATGACCCAAGCAAGAGCATTGCAAGCAATAGGGTAACATTTACAAACGAGACCAAGGA
>JAIDVZ010000124.1 GCA_029059365.1 Opitutales bacterium
ACCCGCTAAAATAGCAGATATTGTCAGCAACATCGTAAAAACTGGTCGCCTGATAAATGGTTCAGATAAATTCATTATACTTACTTAGTAGTTGGATTTTGTTCGACTAATTCTTTGTCTTTTTTCAATTTTGTTTGGAACATATTTTGTCTTGGATCGGGTATTTCACTGACCTTCATTCCAGGTGCAAGCATAAGTTGCCCGGTACAAACAACAGTTTCTCCATCCTTTATGCCATCTTTTATCAAGATAAGATTACCATATTGTTGTCCTATTTTGACCATCCTTAGGTCGGCTGTTTTATCGTCCTTAATCACAAATGCATAATGCCCAGCTTGCCCGAGGCGTATACTTTCGCTTGGTACCAATACTGCTTTCGTTTTTATATTTAGTAGGACTTTAACATTAACGGCGCATCCTGGCCAAAATTTATGTTCACTGTTACCCAGGACAGCGCGTAATTCAATTGATCCGGTGCGTTTATTTATCGTATTTTCTAAAAATTTTAACTTTGCAGAACCAGTTATTGTACCATCAGCGATCAAGGAGACCGACACATCCAGACCATCTTTTGCGCGAGTAAAATTCTTGTATAACTTCGGAAACAAATTTTCAGACACAGAGAAATCTACATATAATCGGTCGACATCTTGTACATTCACAAGTACCCCAGATCCGACCGCTCCCTGTGATAAAACATTTCCCACATCTACTAAATATTTCCCGGCGATTCCGTCGATAGGGGAGGTTATAAAACAGTGTTGAAAATCTAAATTAGCTTGCTCAATCCCAGCTTTTGCTGCCTCAATCGCTGCTTTATCCTGCATAACCTGCGCATTTAATGTTTCATATTCCTGTTTGGATATATAATTCTGTGGAAGTAATGCTTTCGAACGTTCGAGCTTCGCGGAATCAACTTCCAGTTGAGCTTCTGCTTGGACCAATCGTGCTTTTGCCTGATTTAATGCAGCCTCATAATGTGTAGGATCGATGGTGTATAAAAGGTCACCACTTTTAACATGGGCACCTTGTTCAAAATGTACTCCCTGCAATGTACCATAAACCTGTGGAACGACATTCACTGATGCATAAGATCGGCAACACCCGACTGCCTCAGCATAGCTGTATACGTCTTGTGAGATTGCTTTGGACGATACCACAGGCACGCCCGGTCGGGCAGAGGCGTCCTCATTTTTCCCACATCCAGATA
>JAIDVZ010000125.1 GCA_029059365.1 Opitutales bacterium
GATAATTTGTATAGCAACATATTCGCTCCGTTTCGCGGGTAACGCTCAAGCATTTTTGGATATTGTTAATCGCGAACTTGGTATATCAGTCAATATCATTCCTGGCGAAAAAGAGGCACAATTAATCACGGATTCCGTGCGAGCAATCGAACAAGTAGATAAATTTTTTACTTTTGATATTGGAGGGGGCAGTATAGAATTTAGCGTTGTTGATAACAAATTAGTTGATTCTATAAGCAAAAATATCGGGATTATAAACCTCGCAACGTTGTTAAAAAAACAATCACATTCATCTGATATTCACATGTCTAATATGCTGGACGATGTAAGAGACATAGTCTCATCTAATCTTTCTGAATTACGAGAACGCCATGATTTGTCACAATATCCCCTAATTTGTACAGGTGGCTCACTGGTAATTGCTAATGAAATTTTGAAAGTTGGAAATGTTCTGAAATACGAAATTATTTTCGATTTTTTTGAAAAAATACACCCAATGACATACTCGGAACGAATACAATTTGGTATCCCTCCGGGTAAAATTGATGTATTTGATGTTGCCTTGGCAGTAACATTAGCGGTAATGGATATATCCGGCAAACGCGTCATCACGGTATCTAGAGCAGGTGTTCGTCACGGCGCCGCTATCAATCATCATCTATTTCTGTAATCAATGCCAACAACGATATTAGTCCAAAACTTAGTCAAGCCGATGCGAGCGGACAAATTCCTAGCTTCGCAGTATGAATCAATTAGTAGGACACAGATTAAAAAAAATTTCGATGACGGTCGAATCCAATGTAACCATAAGATCATATCGCCAAAATATATGGTAAACAATGGCGATATACTGGAGTTTGAATCGCTACATGTACCAGAAATACACATAACTGCACATAAGATGCCATTGAGCATATTATTTGAAGATGAACATATCATTGTTATCAATAAACCAGGCAATATGGTTGTACATCCAGGAAATGGCACAACCGCTCCCACACTAGTGGAAGGTGTGTTAGCCCACTGTCAATTAAGCACAATCGGTGGCGATACTCGGCCAGGAGTTGTACACAGATTGGATAAAGATACAACGGGTGCGATTATTTTCGCAAAATCTGATGAAGCATACTTAAAGCTCATTAAAATGTTCTCTGAACATAAAATCAGGAAGGAATATTTAGCAGTCGTATGCGGAATATTTGAATTACAAAGCGGTACAATCAACAAACCAGTTGGGCGACACAAAACTATAAAGATAAAAATGGACGTTCGACCTAACGGCCGACCAGCATTAACCGATTGGAAGCTAGTCGAATCTTTTGGAAAAAATTTCTCATTATTGAATATCAATCTTCACACTGGACGTACCCATCAGATACGAGTACACCTATCGAGTATTGGGCACCCACTTTTGGGGGATACAACATACGGGTATCATGCAAATTTTTGTCCACAAATACAGGCCAAACACCCGTTTCTACACGCACATACTCTAAAATTTACCCATCCGATTACAAAACATGAAATACACGTATCTGCAGCGACCCCACAAGAGTTTCAAAGTGTATTACAAAAATTAAGAACATTGAATGAATAGCAGCAAGCTTGGTAAAATTAAATTCACATAATAATCTCTGGTCCATCACGAGCGTTAGTAATTGCTCATAATTCAAAATAGGACATTTGTGCGGTTATCCAGCAGTCTGGTGTACAAAATTTTTCTTAATCTAAAATATTGACTACATAAAATTTGTTCTCTTAATGAGCCCCACTTGACCTGCATATAGCTGAGATTGTTTCATTGTAGATGTGTGGTTTTATCAGCGATTGGGTCTTTTTTGGTAACGGCGAGATAGCTCAGTTGGTAGAGCAGAGGACTGAAAATCCTTGTGTCCCCAGTTCGATTCTGGGTCTCGCCACCATCAGTTGCATTTACACGGTTATTGCACATATGAATATGAAAATTGGACTAGGATACGATATTCACAGAACATGTCCTGGCCGCGAATTGAAACTGTGTGGCATTGTAGTTCCCTGCGAATTCGGGCTAGAAGGACATTCTGACGCCGATGTTGTATTTCATGCCCTGAGCGATGCTATACTCGGAGCATTGGCATTACCCGATATTGGCACCTACTTCCCGGACAGTCTACAAGAAACCAAGGATATGGATTCTAAAAAGATCTTACTCTTCGCAAAAGGAGAAGCGTCTAAAATGGGGTTCAAAATAGGTAATATTGATATCGTCATAATTGCTGAATCTCCGAAGCTTAACGTGTTTTTCGACTCAATGAGAAAAAATCTTGCTGAAATTTTAAAAATTTTGCCGACTAATGTTGGACTAAAGGCTAAAACGCATGAACAACTTGGCGATATTGGCCATAAACAGGCAATCGCAGCATTTGCAAATGTATTGCTCACAGATTGATGAATATTTTTGTTTCTTTATTGAGCGGCATTCTTAATGAGAAGATATGCTCGGATTTTTCAAAAAATTTTCCAATTCTACTGCAAAATCGACTAAAAAATTGTTCAAAAATTTTAGCGAATTATTCTCATCATCTAAGCTAGATGAATCGGTCATCAATGATATTGAAAGAGCATTATTTAGCGCAGATTTCGGTGTAAAAACAACACAAGATATCATCAATTCTCTCAAAGCAATTTATAAAAAAGATAAATCCCTGAGCACAGATTTGGCGATAGAAACGACAAGAAATATTATAAAAAATACCTTACAGGGGGCCGAGGCTAACATCCCACAAAAAGATGATACAACACAGATCATTTGCTTGATCGGCGTGAATGGGTCCGGTAAAACCACAACCGCTGCTAAACTTGCACATTATTACAATAAACATGGAGCATCGGTTATGTTTGCAGCATGTGATACCTTCAGGGCAGCAGCAAACGAGCAAATAAAAATATGGGCAGAACGTATCGGAATCGATATTGTGAACGGCCAGCCTGGTAGCGATGCTGCGGCTGTCGCGTATGATGCTTATCAATCCGCGTGTGCAAAAAAACGTGACTTTTTGATTATCGATACAGCTGGCAGATTACACGTGAAGGATAACCTGATGAATGAGTTGAAAAAAATTTCCAAAACTCTCTCAAAAATTAACCCGGATATACAGCTAAACAATTGGTTAGTGCTGGATGGTAATATCGGAAATAATTCGCTTGAAGTTGCTAAGACATTTAATGACGCGATTGGTATACATGGCATCATCGTGACTAAACTGGATGGTAGCAGTCGTGGAGGGATAATAATCAGCATATACCGAGAATTGCACATTCCAATATTATTTGTCGGCACTGGTGAGCAGCTTGATGATTTGACAAAATTTTCGGTCGAAAAGTACATCGATTCGCTTTTTTGAAAAAATCTTATTACGGGATTGCCCTTCCAGGAAATCTTCTTTAATTGCGTGCCCATGAAATCTAACGAAATTAGTGTGGAAGATGCCAGTAAGATTTACTTACTCCCGAGCTTCTTCACAGCTGCGAACCTATTTTTTGGTTTTTTAGCAATAATACGGTGTATCCAGGCTCGATACTGCACGATTTCCGAAGTAATATCCGCGGAATTTTATACCCAGGCTGTTTGGTTTGTTTTATTATCCGGTGTTTGTGATTCTCTTGATGGACGAATCGCGCGATTAGGCGGTCGAGAATCGCTGTTCGGAAAAGAATTTGATTCAATAGCGGATGCTGTATCGTTCGGGGTAGCACCTGCGTTATTGGTCTTTTTCATGATCCTTTCCCCAACCGAACAATTCCCATTTTTCAGACAAGTCGGTTGGATAATCGGTTTTATTTATTTACTATGTGCCAGCGTCAGGTTGGCTAGGTTTAACGTAATTACTCATCCCCTATTACCAAAATCTGAACAAGATAAGAATAATTACGATTTTTTGGGACTACCTGTGCCAGCAGCAGCCGGAGTGATAGTCTCGTTAGTGTTGGTCTTAAATCGGTATGATTTACGGTCGTTGTCCCTACTTTTACCGCCACTCATGCTGCTTATTGCATGGCTGATGGTGAGTAACATTCGATACCCAAGCTTCAAAAAAGTTGACTGGAATACACAAGCTAAGCTCCGGACCTTTATTTCCAGCATCGTCATCATCGCCCTGATTTCATTAGTGGAAGATCTGGCATTAGCGGTGATTTTTCTGAGTTATGTTTTTTATGGAATTTTTAGGCACATCGCACAGAATAAAAAAATGAAACGGCCAAAATGTCAACGCTCCTAACGATATTAAAGCAGGCTGAACAATTTTTAAAACAGAAAGGAATAACAAATGCCCTTTTCAACGCCGAAGTGTTGTTTTCATGCGCCCTCGGATGTGATCGTATAGATCTGTACCTTCGTCATAATTCCGCCCTTAAAGAAGAACAATTAAAGGTTATACGTGCCCTGCTCACACGTCGCGCACACCGTGAACCTTTGCAGTACATCGTTGGAGAGTGGCCTTTTTATGAACTGATTTTATCCCTAGATCATCGGGTATTGATCCCACGTCCAGAAACGGAATTTATGGTGGAGTGGGCCATAAAATATTTCCGTGAAAAACGGTTTTACAACCCACAGGTACTCGATTTGGGAACGGGCAGTGGAGCAATTGCGCTATCTATCGCTAAGGAATTTCCACGCTCAAAGGTGATTGCAGCAGATAAAAGTCCCGATGCGTTACAATTAGCTAGTGAAAACGCAAAAAGAAATAAATTACGCAATATAACTTTTGTCCAATCTACCTGGTATTCAAGCATTAATGGCACATTTGATTTAATTATTTCTAACCCACCATACCTAAGTGAAAATGAATGGCAAAATGTGGAACCAGAAATCAAAAATTTCGAGCCAAAAATTGCATTAGTTGCTGATAATGAAGGCATAGCAGATTTAACCGAGATCATCAAAGGAGCTCCAAAATTTTTGAAACCCGACGGTATATTGCTCCTAGAAACTGGGCAATCCCAACATGACAATTTATTAAAATTTGCCAATGAAAATTTCGATGTCTCGAAATCACAAAAAGATCAATTCGGTAAGGATCGGTTTTTGATTTTTCAGCAACCTATTAGCGATTTATAATTTTCTGATCGGCACATTCCACTCGATAAGCAACTCATCAACCAATGAATCATTGTTATAATCGAAATGGTACTTAATCTCCTTTATCCCCGCAGATACCAATATCTTAGCGCACTGCAAACATGGATAATGGGTGATATATGCCGTGGCTCCCAACACACTTATCCCGCGTTTAGCAGCATCCGTGATAGCGTTCTGCTCAGCATGTATCGTCGCCTGCTCGTGATTATCGCGTATACGAGAATGATGAGGAGCACCCGCTACAAAACCGTTATATCCAGCAGCTATTACACGATATCGGCACTCACCATTTGATACGAGTACACATCCAACATGCAGACGTCCACAATTTGAACGGGACGAGATCAATAACGCCGTAGCCATAAAATAATCATCCCAGTTAGGACGGTATTCACCCAATGCTCCGACAATATCAGCAACTTGATCCGTAAGTAGTAAATCCATATTTCCCTCAAATTTGTGTAGCCTGATAACGCTGTCGAACTGCTTCATACAACACGACA
Organism: Opitutales bacterium; assembly: GCA_029059365.1. Lineage (GTDB taxonomy): Bacteria > Verrucomicrobiota > Verrucomicrobiia > Opitutales > JAIRKQ01 > JAIDVZ01. Next base: position 5,626 of record JAIDVZ010000125.1, read on the forward strand.
ACCGCAGCATCATTTACATTCAAAGAATCCGAGAGACCACGCTGTGGAATCGCCATCGTTTGTACATCATCACCTGATAACCAACAGTCCGGCAATCCATCATGCTCGGAACCAACAATAACCGCAGATGGACGATTCATATTAATCTCCCAGTAAAGGGTGCTTGATTTCGGTGTAGTGGCTAGTACGGCTAATCCGTGTTTCAACAAAAAATCACGCGCTTCAGCTCGGTCTGCCGTAAAAATTGGCAATGAAAACAATGCCCCTTGCGACGCTCGAACAACATTATGATTAAAAATATCTGTCACCGAGCTACAAACAATCATAGCATCTACTCCTGCTGATTCTGCAGAACGAATGAGCGCTCCTAAATTTCCAGGTTTTTCAATACCATCGACAACCAATAATAACGGATTTTTCGGTGGAATAAAATCGTCCAATCTCGTCTCCCAAATATGACAAATTCCCAAAATACCATCACACCTTTCTCGAATACTGATCTTTTCAAAAACATCTGCAGTCAATTCGAATGATGGGATGTGCAACATTTGTGCCCGTTCAACTAATTTCTCGAATTCCTGATTTTTAAAAAATTTTGGACAAAAAAGAAAAAATTCACTTTCGATTTCGCTATCTAAAGCACGTGTAAGTTCCCGAAATCCTTCAACGATAAACATCCCCGTACGTTTACGTTTAGCGCGATCGCGCAGTTTGATGAAAAACTTTATTTTGGGATTTTGTTTACTGGTGATTTTTTCAATCATCTGAACAAATACTCGGTGATAATTTTGTACGTCAACTCCGAAGCTCCACAATTACCAGCATACCAGGTCCTTAATAATTGTGCTTGTTGTGCACGCTTCTGAGGATTATTGGCGAGGGTGGCAATAGCCTGAACGGCCTGGGTTGCGTCATAAACTTTTGTTGCTCCACCCAACACTTCAAGCGACTGACAAATGGAAGCAAAGTTGCTCATCCTATTGCCATACACGATCGGGATCCCATATGCAGCAGCATCTATCGGGGACTGTCCACCATTGTTCTTCAGCAAACTCTTACCAATAAACGCAATATCGGACAAACTGGTTAGTTGCGCCAATTCGCCTGTCGTATCTGCCAAACAAATATCTACTCTCCGTTTTGCAACCCCCAACGACCGTTGATGCCATAAAAAACTCGTTCTTCGCAAAAGGCCCATTATCTCTTCTCTTCTTTCTGCATGCCTAGGAACAAGGACCAGATACCACTTTTCAGCAGAAGATTTTCTCAACATACGTAAACAACGTATAAGCATATCCTCTTCGCCTGGCCAGGTCGAGGACCCCAAAATAATTTTTGCATCTTCAGGAAAACCAAGCTCATTTTTTAAACGCGATTTGTCTTCTGCTGTAACCACTGGGACATCCACATCAAATTTCAAATTGCCAACAAACTGCAATTTTTGCCGAGGAACACCGATATTTACAAATCGTTTGAGATTTTCTTCACTACAAACCCCAATTTTGTCCACATGTTTGAACAACCAATGCGCCACACCTTCATACTTCAAATATCGATCATACGTCTTGTCCGATAATCTAGCATTGACCAAGAACACTGGCACATTGCATAATTTCGCTTGGTACAAGTGCTCGGGCCATAATTCGCCCTCCATTAAAATGACAACATTTGGGCTTATTCGCTTCCACGCTAAACGGCTAAATAACCAAAAATCCCAAGGAAATAAACCAACAAAAGCGACGACTTTGCTATATAATTTCTTTGCTAAAGTGTAGCCCGTACTTGAAGTAGTGGTCAAAAATATCTCGTATCGATCATCTTTTTTGAAAAATTCCAGCAGTTTTGATAATGCTTTTACCTCTCCAACGCTAACTGCTTGTATCCAAACACGCTTCTTGGTGGGTTTTCCAAATTTTGGCAAAAAACCAAAGCGATACTTGATATCCGTCAAATAACCCCCGCGCTTCCACATACGGTAACCGTAGTATGGCAGCATAGCAAAAAAGACCGGTAAAAAAAGAATACGGTACAAAAAAATCAGCATATTACCCAATCCTCAACGGCATCACCACGCATAAAAAGCTATCCAAAGTTTTGAACACTCCCGGGCTGAGTTCATCTTTGAATTCGAAAAATACCTCATCCTGTACGAGCGCTTTTAACGGATCACACAGGAAAACCGGGTTAAACGCGACTTGTACCTCTGGGCCATCATACACAATTGCAAGTTTTTCGTGAGATTGCCCATATTCCGCACTAGCCGCTGAAATTTCTAATGTATTGGGCGTAAAATGCAACTTGACGGAATTTTTATTCTCACTCGCCACTAAAGATACTCTTTGTATACTGTCCAAGAATAATTGTCTATCGATTTTCACTCGATTCTCTGTGCTTTGTGGAATAACTTGTTTGAAATTTGGGTAATTTCCATCGATCACCTTCGAGACAATTTTAATATCACCGATCAGACCGGTCTTTTCGTCATCTTTTACCGATAATCCAAACACGATCTGATTTTCCTCAAACGAAAACCACATCTTTTCACCTTGCCCTAAGAGCCGCTCAATCTCCGCTATTGTCTTAGATGGCACAATTACACCATCAGCAGAGCCTTTTTCTCCCAGTTCTTTACTCATCATGCTCAAACGACGCCCATCGGTGGCTACGACCATAAAATTGCCATTTTCTAGACTAAAATACACACCATTTAGGATGTACCGGTTACCATCGCGCGATTGGGCATACGATACATTCTTCAGCAATCTCAAAAATTCGTCTTGAGCGATACTGTATTTATTCTGCTCTGTACATTCTGGTAACGCCGGAAAATCCTCAGACGGGAGTCCCATAATTTCAAAATGCGAACCACCAGATGACAAACGAACACTCGAACCGACTAATTCAAATTTAATTTCCTCAGACGGCATCGCACGGATGATAGTAGCTAATTTTTTAGCAGGTAATGTAATTTTCCCGGGAGTCGAAACCGTCGCTCGTACCTGGCAACAAATACCGAGATCGAGACTAGAGGTCGTCAAGGATACAGTATTATCCGCAGCTTCGATTAAAACATTGTTCAAAATAGGCATCATAACCTTCGAAGCAACAACATTAATTCCTTGTTGCAACCCGTTTACAAATGTGCTTTTTTCTATGGAAAACTTCATATCGCAATCTTTTCTATAACAGGAAGCTAACTTTAATCTTGGAAAAAACAAGACGACAATTTGACTTAATCGAAAAATATTGTGAATAGTAAAACCTCGAAGGATTTCATAGCAAAAAATATCAGACAATTTAAACAATTACGTGCTGATATCGATATGCATGATCGACTATATTACCGTGAAAACAATCCTCAAATTTCCGATTTCGAATATGATTGCTTAAAAGCAGAACTACTTCGTATTCAAGGAGTTCTAAAAAATGTTGGGATTGATACAAATGAAGATAAAATTGGCAATGACTTGTCTAACGGGTTTTCGAAGGTCCAACATCTATCGCCGATGCAGAGCTTAGCCAACACGTACTCTTACGATGAGCTACTGGCTTTCGATAACCGTGTAAGTAAACAACTAAATGGTCGAAAATATACGTACGTCGTTGAGCCCAAAATTGACGGAGTAGCGGTGAACCTGATTTATAAAAACGGGCACCTTGAGCACGCTTTAACCCGCGGAGATGGCACAACCGGAGACGAAGTTTTGCAAAACATTCTTACTATTGAAAACTTGCCTACTGAGCTTCAAAATTGCCCAGAAATTATTGAAATACGCGGGGAAGTGTTTATCGATGAAGAAACTTTCGATTCTGAGAATGAATATCGAAATGCGAACGGAATGGAAGAGTACGCTAATCCGCGCAATTTAGCAGCTGGGACCATAAAATCTCTTGATGTGGAAGATGTTAAAAAAAGACATTTACGAGCAATTTTTTATGCCATTGGCTATTCTTCTAATACACAATTTTCTACCCAACAATCCGTACTCGAGCAGCTGCCGAAGTGGGGATTTCACTCGCAAGAAAAATTTTGGCACGTTAAGGATATTGATGAAGCATGGCAAAGCATTGCTCAATTAGATATCGCGAGAAAAAATTTTAAATATTGGACCGACGGTGCGGTTCTAAAAATCAATGAGCTCGATCTTCATAAGGAATTAGGAACCACTGCCAAAGCACCACATTGGGCAATTGCCTATAAATTTGCGCCGACACGCGTGTCAACAATGCTTAAGGACATTATTTTTCAGGTCGGACGTACAGGTGTAATTACTCCAATCGCGGTGCTAGATCCAATCGAAATCGACGGCAGTGTAATTACCCGCGCTACATTGCATAATGCTGATGATATTGCCAGAAAGGATATTCGAATTGGCGATTATGTTTTTTTGGAAAAAGCTGGAGAAATTATCCCGGCAATCGTTTCCGTCGATTTGGACAGACGTAATAAAAACAGCAAACCATTTTCGTTTCCTACTAAATGTCCATCATGTAATCAGCCGCTTGAGCGTATTGCTGATGAAGTTGCCTGGCGGTGTCTAAATCCAAATTGTCCAGAACAATTAAAGTGCAAAATCACATACTTTGTATCTAAGGATGCGTTAAACATTGATGGCCTCGGTGAAACCGTGATACAAAATTTAATAGCACAAAAAAAGGTACACAATGTGGCCGATATTTACCGCCTGACTTTCAGGGACCTCTTATCTATTCCAAAACTTGGTCAAAAATCTGCACTAAAAATATTAGACAATATTGATAAAAGCAAAAATTGTCACATCTGGCGTATAATCAATGGGTTAGGAATATTAGGTATCGGCGAACAGACCGCTAAGGATTTAGCTCAACAGTTTTCTTCCATTCAAGATTTATCACATGCCACGACTGATCAATTGGCTAACATTTCTGGTATTGGCCAAAAATTGGCAGAATCAATCGTGAAATTTTTTCAAAGCCCGGCTGAACAAAGTTTAATCAAACAATTAGAAGATTTAGGATTGCGCTTAAATTCACAACCAGTTGATTGTCAAGGAGATACAAAAATTTTCGATAATAAAATTTTTGTTTTAACCGGCACACTTGATCATTTTACACGCGCACAAATAAAAGAAATTATTGAAATTCTGGGAGGCAATGTATCAGAAACAATATCGAAAAAGGTCGATATTTTAATCGTCGGGAGCAACCCAGGATCAAAATTATCACAAGCAGAAAAATTGAAAATTACAATCTGGAGCGAAAGTGATTTGATACAAAATTGTTTACACAGCGGTGTGAAAATTCCACAACTTGGATCTTATTTTTCGAATTTCGAAATAAAGCATTAAATCCGCAAAAGCAATTCAAGAATTATTATATCTTACTGATTAGTAAGCCATTAGCCCAGTTTTAAATTTCATATATAAAATAAAAAATGTTCAGTGCATGACACTGAACACTCGATTTGTTAAAAAATGCAATAGCTTACATCATGCCATCCATGCCGCCCATTCCACCTGGGGTTTTGCATTCACATTTCTCTTCAGGAAGATCGGTAATCATGCACTCTGTGGTTAACAGTAACCCAGCTACCGATGCGGCATTTTGCAGCGCAGAACGTGTGACCTTAGTTGGATCTATAACTCCAGCTTTCATGAGGTCTTCGAACTTATCCGTGGCAACATTATAACCAAATGAACCGGATCCACGTAAAACCTCCTGCACAACAAGAGAGCCTTCTACACCGGCATTTTCACAAAGCTGACGCAATGGAGCCTCAATTGCTCGACGAACAATATCAACACCAATCGCTTCATCACCCTTCAACTTTAAAGCCTCAATCGCTTTACCTGTCCGCAACAATGCTACGCTGCCTCCAGTCGAGATTCCTTCTTCAACCGCAGCACGTGTGGCATGCAACGCATCATCCACGCGATCCTTCTTTTCTTTCATTTCCGGCTCAGTCGAGGCGCCAATACTGATAACAGCTACTCCACCAGCGAGTTTAGCAAGTCTCTCCTGAAGTTTTTCACGATCGTAATCAGATGTTGTATCTTCGATTTGTTTACGAATCAATTTCACCCTTGCATCGATATCTTGCTTAGACCCATTACCTTCAACGATAGTAGTTGTTTCCTTGTCAACCGTTATACGCTTGGCCTGCCCCAAATCAGCTAAAGTGATATTTTCCAGTTTTATTCCAAGATCTTCAGAAATAAATTTACCACCTGTCAGGATCGCGATATCCTCGAGCATAGCCTTGCGACGGTCACCAAACCCAGGAGCTTTAACAGCACATACGTTTAAAGTTCCTCTGATTTTATTTACGACAAGTGTCGCAAGTGCTTCACCTTCAACATCTTCTGCAATAATCATCAATGGCTTACCGGCTTGTGCAACAGCTTGCAATGTTGGTAATAGGTCGTTCAAATTTGAGATCTTTTTCTCAAAAATCAAAACATACGCATTTTGCAACACACATTCCATGCTGTCCGGATTATTCACAAAGTACGGACTTAGGTAGCCCTTATCGAATTGCATACCTTCGACAACATCCAAAGAAGTTTCTATCGTTTTGGCTTCTTCAACGGTAATTGTCCCGTCTTTACCGACTCGTTTCATCGCCTCAGCAATAATCTCGCCGATTTCATTATCCCAGTTGGCAGACACGGTCGCTACTTGGCGTATCTCGTCGCCCTCAACTTTTTTTGAAGTCTTTTTCAGCTCATCGATAGCTACCGCAACAGCTTTATCAATTCCACGTTTAATGAAAATTGGATTGGCTCCAGCAGCAACATTTTTCAATCCTTCACGGAAAATAGCCTCCGCTAGTATCGTCGCAGTTGTGGTCCCATCACCCGCACTATCAGATGTTTTGGAAGCAACCTCTTTTACCATCTGAGCGCCCATATTTTCAAATGGACATTTCAATTCAACCTCTTTTGCAACCGTAACACCATCTTTTGTAATAACTGGGGTACCAAACTTTTTATCAATAACAACATTACGCCCCTTCGGTCCAAGTGTAACCTTCACCGCTTGTGCAAGCTGAGCTACACCTGATAATATGCTCTTTCGAGCCTGTTCGTTGAACAACAATTCTTTAGCCATAAATTTCCTTATAAACCTTATTAATCTACAATCGCAAGTATATCACTTTGACGGAATATCACCAAAACCTCATCGTCCTGTTTAAACTCCGTTCCACCGTACTTGTTGATAAGCACATGATCACCAACCTTTACCTCAAACTCGATGATCTTTCCATCTTCATTACGACCAGACCCAACCGCAATGACCTCCGCTAGTTGGGAAGCCTCTTTAGCGGTATCTGGGATAATAATTCCACCTTTCGTTTTTTCATGCTCTTCTATTTTTTTGACAAGAACACGATTTCCTAATGGTTTAATTTTCTTTCGCATATGTTATTTACCTCTTGGATTAAAAATTGTTATTTTTTGTCATCATCAACAACTTCAAAATCAGCGTCAACTACATTGTCATCGTTCTTTTTCTGAGAGTCATTGCTATCAGATGCTCCTTCTTGAGCTGGCTGCCCATCAGCTTGTTGTTGAGCCCCTTGAGCATACATCGCCTGTGCCATACTCTGGAATTTAGCTGTTAAACTTTCACGTGCGCTATTCAAAGCTTCTGTGTCAGATTTTTCATCATCAAACACTTTCTTAGCATCCGCAACTGCAGATTCAAGCTCACTGCGTTTATCCTCTGGCAAATTGCCCCCTAGCTCCTTGAGCTGCTTCTCTGTCTGATAAATAAACTGATCAAGCTGATTACGTGCTTCGATACGCTCCTTCTCTTTTTTGTCTTCTTCAGCAAATTTTTCAGCATCTTTACGCAACTTATCAATTTCCTCATCTGACAAACCGGACGCCCCGGTAATAGTGATTTTCTGATCACGCCCAGTACCTTTATCTTTTGCGGTTACGTGCAAGATCCCATTGGCATCAATATCAAATGTTACCTCTATCTGTGGAACTCCACGCGGTGCTAAAGGAATACCATCAAGTCTAAACATACCCAATGTCTTATTATCTTTCGCCATCGGACGTTCACCTTGAAGAATATGAATATCGACTGCCGTTTGATTCTCAGCATAGGTCGAAAACACCTGTGTTTTCTTCGTTGGAATTGTGGTATTGCGCTCAATCATTGGCGTTGAAATCCCACCTGCTGTTTCGATACCTAATGTCAAAGGTGTAACATCGAGCAATAAGATATCGTTAACCTCGCCCTTCAACACTCCACCTTGTATGGCAGCACCAACTGCAACCACCTCGTCCGGATTAACTCCCTGATGCGGGGTCTTTCCAGCAAATTTCTTGGCAATTTCTACCACACGAGGAGACCGCGTCATTCCACCGACCAAAACAAGTTCAGAAATATCAGACATCGTGATGCCAGCATCTTTCAAGCAGTTCTTACAAGGCTTAATGGTACGTTCATACAGATCATCACACAACTGTTCCAGTTTTGAACGTGTCAATGTAACATTCAAATGTTTCGGTCCACTAGCATCAGCTGTGATGAACGGTAAATTAATATCTACTTGTTGTGAAGATGATAACGCAATTTTCGCCTTTTCTGCCTCTTCCTTTAGACGCTGAGCGGCCATTGGATCTTTTCTTAAATCTATTCCATTTTCCTTTTGGAACCCATCAGCTAGCCAATTGATTATACGAACATCCCAGTCATCACCTCCAAGTGCCGTATCACCATTAGTTGCTTTAACTTCAAAAACTCCATCTCCGATCTCCAATACCGAAATATCGAAAGTTCCGCCTCCAAGATCGTAAACTGCGATCTTTTCGTCCTTTTTCTTATCTAGACCGTAAGCTAATGAAGCAGCTGTCGGCTCGTTTATTATACGCAGGACCTCCAAACCAGCAATTTTTCCAGCATCTTTTGTAGCCTGTCTTTGTGCATCGTTGAAGTATGCAGGCACGGTGATCACTGCTTGTGTGACGGTTTCGCCGAGATATGCTTCAGCATCCGCCTTTAGTTTCGCTAATACGATCGAAGAGATTTGTTCAGGAGAAAATTTCTCTGTCTTGCCACCACTTTCACACTCGATCCACGCATCATCATTTTTACCTTTAACAATCTTAAAAGGCAATGTTTTAGCAAGTTCGCCAACCTCGTTGTATTTTTTACCGATTAAACGTTTAGCAGAAAATATAGTATTTTGTGGATTTGTTACAGCTTGACGCTTAGCTGCTTGCCCAACCAATCGTTCACCACTTTTTGTAAAAGCAACCACAGATGGTGTTGTACGCGCACCTTCAGCATTAGGTATCACGACCGCTTCGCCACCCTCCATGACTGCCATGCAGGAATTAGTTGTCCCAAGGTCAATTCCAAGTACCCTTCCCGATTTTTTATTCGCACTCATATTTTTCTATCCAACGTTGATTGTAGCAATTTTCATGCCAAATATTAAACGAAGTGACAATCGGCGATTAAAATTTATTCAGAAATTCAAATATGCGGTAAATTAAACCAGCTGAAAATTTAGTACTTAATAAAATAAGCGTGCCGTTTTTTCCCGAACAGAAAAATCGTGATCTGATTAAGGCTACGATTGAACAAAAATTTTCCCGATATCTTCTTGCGAAAAGTTCCCCATCGCTGCTTTCTCCGCAATTTGTACTATAAGCGGATTAATCGTGTACCCTTTGTGCTCTCTGCCATTCAACTTCACGCTGACATGATCTTCCCAAAAATGATACCTATCATATAGAAACACAGCTTTTATGTTTGGCTTCAGATCAATTAAATACGGTCTCACCAAATAAGCTCTAATGCCATTGATATTTACACCTATTTCGCCAGTAACATTTTTATTCACAACTACTATTTCTAACGAGCTTTGTAAATCGATCACGGTACAATCAAAAACCTGAGCACTACTCAAATCGCATATCATTTCACGTTCTTCTGCAGAAAGTTTTCCATGATCGCACATCTCTTTGGACAGGAAATATATAAATTTGACACTGCTAAATGGCAGCGTGAACCTCATTGAAGTCGAATTTTCATCGGCTAAAAATGAGGCCGGGCGCTCTAGGGAAGTCGATTCCAATATTCCTTGTGATTGGCCTGGTATATGATGCCTATTACTGACACGATACACCGTAAACATACCAGATTTTCTATCCAGTCCCAAAATCCCATCTATATAATTTAATGCAACAGCGATGAACCCTTGGTGTATCGCAATGGTCTTAAAATATGAGATATATTCTGGGGAATTTGTTGGATATTTCGTATGAAATTGCTCGATAAAGGATTCTGCTCCAAATCCCCATTCTTTGGGATTAGCTCTACTTCCCGTGTTCCCGCCAATTAAAAAATAAAACTTATCAACGTCTAAATCGGCTCTTTGTTCTAAATAAAAACCCTTGAGCATCCTTGAAGTCTCGCACCATGATGAATCTCTTTGTTGAAAACGGCAATACGTAGAAATTATAGAATAATCTCCACCTTCCGATTCGATAAGCCTCTCCAAACGTTCCGCGATCCACTCTCTATGCTCTCTATAACGGTCGTTAAATGTCAGTGGGCTTCTGTTATCGGGATTATCACGATCATAATCCTCTGGGCTTATATACTCTGGCAGACACTCCTCCAGCGTATATCCCCAAATTTTAGTAGTATATATCGTGATCATCGCATTAAATACTTCCTTAGCAAAAACTACTTTATACCCATATCTCAACATCTGCGATACATATTGAGCAATAGCGGCTTGTTGTCTCAAAGAACACTTTGAAAGTGGACCGAGATCGAATCCGCTTTCTGATAACTCGGCCATCCATATGGCTATTTCTTTATAATCAGCATGTTTACGCCAGTCTTGATACTTTAAGCACCAGTGCTCATGCTTATCTTGGGTAAAATTCAGTATATCGATTTCGTCATTTTCATCATCTCCCTCCAGAGAAATATTTTCGATATCGGCCGGGATACTTCCAAATTTTCCTAAAATTGCGTCCGATGCGTATCTACATATGTAGCGTTTGTTAGTTCTATCCACAACAGGAACATGCATCTTGTACATCAAAGTATTCCAAAAACTATTTCGCTGCTTATCTCCTTTTAATTGAGCAACACAACGTGCATGTAAATGTCTTTTCCAAAAAAGATTATCCTCGGATTTTGAATTCCGCATTTTACAAGTGGAGAATACGGCTTTGATATCCAAAGAATTACGATTTTCCTTCAGCGTTTGCTCATCTATATTCTCTGTGCTCACCCGTGAAACACTTGCTACCCCGGCTGCTCCCGATCTACACACCCCAATATTCATACCTTCCCAAACAATCCCAAAAGATCCGTATCGTAACCAAACGCTTTGCTTTATCAATTTTTTTACAATAAAAATCTTTGCAACTCGGTGTTCAATAACTAGCCTCGGGCTCCAAGGTGGAACAGTTAAATACAGTAGTAAATTTTTGTGATGAATATTTAAATACTCAGAACATCAAAGATTTCGAGCGCGCATATAATGGACTTCAAATCGAAAATTCCGGTGAAATCTCTAAAATAGGCTCTTCTGTCGATCTCAATTTACTAACGATCGAACAAGCTATAAAGGCCAAGGTTGATTTTTTGATTGTACATCACGGCATGTTTTGGAACCCAACAACACCGCTAGTAAAGGCCCAATAT
>JAIDVZ010000126.1 GCA_029059365.1 Opitutales bacterium
TACGTGCTTTTAGTGATACCCTATCGAATCAGTCTGAAGTTGTTCTCGATGCAGACGAAAGCCGACATATTACATGCGTATTACGTGCTAAAAAGGATGCTAAAATCGAGGTTTTCAACGGACATGGTTTAGTTGGATATGGAATTATTACTATACCTGACAAAAAAGCAACTCGAGTAAAAATAACGGGTATATCAAAAACTAAACCAGCTAATACCCAAATTACATTAATTCATGCCACATTAACAAATAAAAATACTGATCTTGTCGTTAAAGAATCCACTGCTATTGGAGTACAAAATATTTGGATTTTTGAATCAGATCACTCTGAATCCAAAATAAAGGACAAGATTGAATCTAAATTGGATCACTGGAAAAAACTCAGTATCGAAGCATGTAAACAATCTGGGAATCGTTATTTACCTAATCTATACTTTGCATCCAAATTGATCGATATCAAAATTCCATGCAAAGATTCATTGCGATTATTCGGAAACATTTGCATCACCAGCCAACCATTGCTGCGGTGCTTAAATTCAGCGAAATCGGGTAATGACATAGTATTTGCGATTGGGCCAGAAGGAGATTTTTCTGAAAATGAAAAACAATATCTACTAAAAAAAGGATTTATAGGATGTAGCCTTGGAACGAATATTTTGCGGGCTGAAACAGCTTCAATATACGCTTTAAGCGTTATAAACAGCCATCTTGAGGCAACAAATGCTAGATGATCAACAAACGAGAGACCAATTTCAGAATGTTTTATCCGAAAATTATTCGGTAATAGCCTCTCCAGGCACCGGTAAAACGACCGCAATAACGCATAGAATAGCAAATATTATATGTTCCTGTCGAGTTCCTGAGACATTGAAAACCTTTCTCGCCGTTACCTATACAGAAAAAGCAGCTAATGAGATCAAAGAGCGGGTCACAAAACAAGTTTTAACCAAAATTGAGCAAAATTCTGCACCTCATTATTCGACAATCGGGTTGAACAATATGTTTTTTGGCACAATCCATAGCCTATGTGCAAATTTGCTGCGTAAATATGGCACTAACCTATCGATTAAAGAAGATTTCGAAATAATTGAAGATGATTCAAAATATTGGAAATTATTTACACAAAATTGTGATTTTTTGAAAAATTTAGGAGAAATTGAACAACAAATCCTCCCCTACTTTGCTATCGATAAGATTTTAGACGATGCCCATGACGCTAAGCCATGTGATTGCCAAAATTTACAATTAACCCAGCTCAACGAAGAAGCTATTAACAATCTCCTAAATTATCCCACTACTGGCCGTGAAATTAAAATAAAAAATTTCCAAAATGACTTAAAAATCTGGAAACAAATCGGGCAAAATTGCCCAATTCCCCCTCTTCCTAAAACAGCAAGTCAGGCATTTGCTGAATTTTTATCAAAAAATGCCAATGATTTCACGTTGTGGCAAGAAAGGGCTTATGATCATTTAGTTAACGTATACGCGAACCGATATCAGCGATTTAGAATATCTAACAATGTTTTAACCTACGATGATCTTATAAATCTTGCATTAAAATTGTTAACGAAAAAAATTTTCTACCCAAAACAAATTCCAAATTATCGAATAATTCTTGATGAGGCTCAAGATACCGACCCCGATCAGTTTAAAATTTTAATAGCTCTAGCAAACAAGAAATGTTACGAAAAAATTTTTGAAAATAATGATGTTTCGCTAGATCATCGCAAATTTTCATTCTCTATGGTCGGAGACCCTAAGCAATCAATTTATTCAGACCGTGCAGATGTTAATTTTTACATGCTTATACACAATAAATTGGTACAAAGCAAGTTACTACATCCTTTAAATTTCAATATTACGATGAGATGCAGCCAGGAAATTGTATCATTTGTTAATAAAAAATTTTCCACAACATTTGCGATGTTCTCTGATAAACCAATGCAGGCACATCCACAGGCAAAATATGGTTCTGTCGAAATCATAAAAGCGGATACTAATTGTGGAACGTTGTCCGAAGTTTTGAATAAAAATTTTTCTATCGGTAAAGAAATTGAACAATATTCTGATATTGCCATTTTGGCTCCCAGAAAAGCTTGGTTAAGCGAAATAGCTATCGAATTACAACGTACCGCCTCTATGAGATTTCAGTTGTGGTCCAATGAAAATATCGCAGATCAACCATCGCTGATCAAATGGGCCGCGGCCATTTTGCACTATCTATTATCCCCAACAGATAAAGCCGAGCTTGCGAGTATTTTGCGAGAAATTTTCGGTGTCTCGACCGAAATAGTCGTTGATTATATCAATCACAATTCAAAAAATATTTGCAGCCAGGTTGAAGAAAAATTTTCGCAGCTCAGAAAAAAAATGCATCAGTTCTATTTGCCTAACATTTTACGCAATATTATCGAAGAATTTCAACTGGTTGAGCGCATCGATATTTTAAAAATATATCCAACAAAAAAGATTATCGAGCAATCTGACACTGCGATGAAC
>JAIDVZ010000127.1 GCA_029059365.1 Opitutales bacterium
CTTTTAAAGCGGGTTGAAGAACAAAATAGAGAGATCGAACGTTTAAAAGGTGTAATCCAGTCAAATGATGATCGTATCTACTTCAAAAATTTGACAAGGGCCAATGAAAAAGTTAAGAAAAAAGCATCAAAAAGAGAAAATTATAAAAATACCCTTAAATATAATGCGTTGGAATACCGCAAATTTTTGAATGCGCCGATAGATGTTTATGAGAACACTAAGAATGAAGCAAGAAGAGATTATGAAAGAAGATTGAGACAAATATCCGATCAAAAACTATTCAAAAGTGAACTAGGTAATTTGATGAAAAATGCTTCAAACGAAATATCTTTTGAGACTGATATTGGTCGCTCCGATATCAAACGATACGCTTTCACTGAAATGTTACGTCATTTATACCGATCAAATACCAATTCAAAAGTCGTAGTGCTGGCACATACCCTAGATAATAAGAAAAAGTGGTTTACATTATCGGATAAACAGAATATTGAGAGTACGATAGGACATATTTCAGGCGAATTAGATCTGACTACCGATCAATCCGACACCAACCCTTACATTACTAATGCCTTCATCCCCGTACGTTATGAGCTTGTATTTCTGAATAAGTCTCAGACCAAAGATGGAGTCAAATTTCATATCAAAAAGCAAGATCCCGATAGCAACAAAGTTTTCGATGAAGACGTTGAGATAGATGACGACTATCGTGCAACTCCTGAGGGTAGCTTTTTCCCGTACGTTAACTTGTCTGATATCGATCTGTCATCGTTCCAGATATTTAAGACTATCGAGAGAAAAAATTACCGTGATAACTGCTTTGTTTTCGCCTGTATTCAATCAGGGGTATTTTCGGATGATGAAATTACCCATTTACGTTTTTTCGTTCAAACAAGGTCAATTCCAAATAACAAAATAATAGAAATTGCTAAAGCTTTTCAATGTAATTTCGCGGTTAGGCGAATCGATGAGAAATTGGACCCTAGGCATCAACAACAAATAAAAATTGACACTCGAAAACTACCCTGGGCAAAAGGGTTTACACGGTTCGTTGACTTATTGTTATACAAAGACCATTACATGTTGTATCAAAAAGTTCCTGCGACTGTTTATTATTTGGAGCACGCTCAAGAATTAAAGAAAAAGTTCCCTGATCTACCTCAACAAAAACTTCAACTTATTATGAGCAATAACAAATTTTCTAATGAGGGTACGCTCCCTATGGCTATATTCAGAAAAATGTTCGATCTCAATTTATTCAGAGAGATTAAATCGTGCGAATTGAATATTCTGAACACTACTGAATATGATAACCTGAACGATTATGATACCCTCGAATATAATGAGAATTTGTGTACCAAACTTATTGACTCAAATGACGATAAAAAGAAGGAGAAAAAGTGGACGAGAATATATTACAGTGACTTTGAGACTGACGTTACCGTTTCACCCCATCACCCTTATTTGAACTGTACTGTGTATCGTGATGGACCAAATATACATAAAATAAGTTTCACTGGTGAAAACATTGGCCAACAACTGCTGGACTATTTATGCAAAGGGTCCTTAACCTATTTTCACAATCTAAAATACGATAGCTGCTTTTTCATTAATACTCCTGGTTGGCACACTGAAATTACTGAGCGCTCTGGGACTGTCCTTCAAATTATCATGATAAAATACAAAATTGAGAAAGGTCACAGAATTATTTCAAAGCAATTAGTATTTC
>JAIDVZ010000128.1 GCA_029059365.1 Opitutales bacterium
AGTTAATACCAAGTATGAGAAAAAGTTTTTATTTGAATTTTTGTACCTATATTTTTCAATTTTTAGTTCTTATGATAAAATTTACGTCCAAAATAGACGAAAATACAGCCCAGCAATTGGAAGCCTTTCTTGAGGAAAATGCGATGCAAAACTATACGATGGAATATCTACCAGATGATGATACGCATCTATTGTGCGGATATTTTGAAACCATCGAGCAGGGCGAAGAAGCATGTTTAGAGCTAAAATCGGTGTTCCCAAACATTGGTGAATTTACACAAGAGGTGTTGCAAAAGACGGACTGGGTCAACGAGTATAAAAAACATTGCAAATGTTGGTCTTTCAATGGGTTTGATTGGGTCCCAGTTTGGATGCGGGATGATTTTCAAACATCGGGTAATGCTGTGCCTGTATATATCGATTCTTCGGCTGCGTTCGGCACCGGTATGCATGAAACCACACGTTTGTGTGCGAAAGCGTTGGAATTATTTGTAGCGATGTACGAGCGTGATGCTTCGCTATGTATAAAGAGATGTTTAGATATCGGGTGTGGTACCGGTATTCTTGGGATTTCGGCCCTAAAGCTCGGATTACAGTCGGCAACATTCATAGATAATGATGAGCAGGCTATTAAAGTTTGTGAGGAAAATGTTGAAAATAATGGTATAGATAACGATCGAGTGGAATATGTACACTCCGATTTACGTGTGGGACTACTCGGTAAACAAGGAGATCTTGTTTTTGCCAATATCTTGGCGAATGTACTGATTGAAAATGCGAATATCATTGTGCGCTCAGTGAGGGAAGGAGGCTTATTGTGTTTGAGTGGAATACTAGTGGATGAAATGAATGATGTGAGACAGGTATTCAAAAAAGCGATAAATCGGTCGTGGAACACATCTTTTGAAAATAATGTAAAAATTGGTCAGTGGGGAGCTTTAATGTTTAATAGAGCGTAATTTTGCTTGCTTTTGTTGCAAAAAAGGTAGGATATGCAGGCATGTTCAAGCGTAAGGACATTGCGTTTTTGTTGTTTGTTTCGATCTTATGTAGTGGATGCAATTCAACTACTGGTACTCTTGGTGGTGCTGCCGTAGGTACCGGGTTGGGTGCCGGGGTCGGCTATGCTATCGGTGGCAAAGGTGGTGCTGTACTCGGTGGAGCAATGGGAGGATTAGCCGGCGGAGCGATAGGGGCTCAGGCCGCTGATCAAGGAAATGGTCCTTCCAATCGGAATTATTATAGCGGACGTCCGGCGACATATGCAGATAACGGGTATCGTCAAGCAGAGCTGAAGCAGCAAAGCCTAGAAATTGAGCGCCAAAAGCGCGAGATGGAGAGGGAGAAAGCGAAATCGAATGAGTTGCTTGAAAAACAAAGAGAGATTGACCAGAAAGCGCTTAAACTTGAGCATGAGCGTCTAGAATTTGAAAAACAGAAATTGGAATTTGAGAAGCAAAAACTTCGATCTGAGTAATGGGCGTTCTGTGACGCGAATCAGGGTGATATTATGGATACCGACGATTTGGATTTAGAGGGGCTGAAAAATTTCTCTTTCCAGCCGGCGTGGAGCAGGCCTGGCAAGGATGATTTTGACAAGGGGGATAGGCGTAAGGATCGTCGATTCAAACGAGAGATGCGTGATAGCGGTGATTTCGATGGTGACGAAAAAGATGGAGGTAGGGCCCGATCGCACTTCCGTAGACGATCTTCCAACTCTTTTCGTGGCAAAGATGGGAAAAATGGGAAGAATTTTGTGAAAGATAAGTTTCAACCAGTAGTTGAGGTTGAATTTTATCCTGAAGATGCGCAGTTCGAAACAATTATCAATGCTTGTCGTTTGACCTGTAAAACCTACGAATTATTCAGTGTCGCCCGTCTATTTTTGGAGAAACCGGAACGTTTTGTGATGGTTGTAAAGAAGGTTTCTTCTCAAAAAGACCCGAATCTATATCTTTCTGTCGATGATGGTTTCATATTTTTAGATGAAAAATCCGCAATCCAGTATGTTTTAGATAACCATTTGGATAAATATTTTAACACCACGGAAGAAGTGGGGGAGGCCCCAAAGGGTACTTTTGTTTGTGTCCATAAGTGCGGAATCACAGGTAAGATACTTTGCCCGCCAAATTATCATAAATATCAAGAAATTTTACTCGAGCATTATGATAAATACCTGTCGAATATCCCATTTGAGAAATTTAAAAGCAAGATCGAGAGTGTAAATGGTGCTGATGTCATCGAAGCTTGGAAGGCAGAAGCATCCAAGACTATCATGCACTCACCGAAATTGGATGGTCATGAGGAAAAATTTACAAAATTTGCTGAAGTTAAGCGATTTTTTATCGAAAATTTTAAGGATCAGGCGATTCGGGTGGCGAATTCGTTTAGGATAACGGGCTTATCGTTTATGAGTATGCCGCGTGGGATTTTGAGCAAGTCGATTTTCAGTTTGTTAATGCAGGAAAAGCGTTTCCCGCTGGGATTTTCAAACAACTTGAGAGGAAAATTACGTCGTGCACATTTTACAATTTACAAGGTCCAATCCGGAAAATCGAAAATCGCATGCATATGCGCGGTTAGGAGAAAATTCCGAGCGGTGGACGATAAATTTGAAGGCGAAATTCAGGTGATCATTGATTATATCGATAATCATCCGAATGTGAAAATTTCAGAGCTGTATAAACTACTATATCCAGATGCTCCGGAGCATATTATCGGTGAATCGGATGAGATGTTTTCGAATTTTGCAAAGGATTTGAATTGGCTCATTCGTGAAGGATATGTTTCCGAGTTTGAGGATGGCAGATTGGTTTCTACCGCTATAATGACCAAGGAGCAGCTTGACGCTATGAAGAAGTCGGAGAAAATGGAATCGGTGGCCAATGATGAGGTTAAAGCCGATGATTTGGACGGTTCTTCGAAAGAAAGTAAGGAATCTCTGTTGGAGCTTGATGCAATAATTGATCAAGAAGATTCTAGTAACTCCATCCTACACGAAGGTCATGAATCTGGTGATTTGGAGCCTGAAGCTGTGGTAGTTGCACAAAATTCTGATGAAAGTGACCTTGGAGCTAGTCCTTCTTCGCAG
The DNA here is from genome assembly GCA_029059365.1 of Opitutales bacterium. GTDB lineage: Bacteria > Verrucomicrobiota > Verrucomicrobiia > Opitutales > JAIRKQ01 > JAIDVZ01. The sequence continues at coordinate 3,092 of JAIDVZ010000128.1, forward strand.
GAAGAATAGGAATTTTCTTTACTGCTACTTGGTTTGGTATATCCTAGGCCTGTCGCTGTTGTGTTGATATGAATATTTTAATCATAGGAGGGAATGGGTATATTGGGAGACATTTGGCGGTGCGTCTGAAAGGATATGGGCATCGTATTTCAATTGTTGATAACAATGATGTACCTCAGTTGCCAACGACCGGATATTCAATCAATATTGGAGATTTTGGTGTCGTTGGGTTCATGAATGAGGTACTTAAAAATGAACGTGCTGAGCTTGTGATTCATGCCGGTGGGTTATCAGATGTTAGTGACTCTATGGCTGCGCCGATGATGTACTATACGAATAATGTTGTCGGTAATGTATTTTTAATCGATACATTAATATCCAATAATGTGAAAAAAATTGTTTACATCTCGTCAGCGGCGGTGTTTGGAGAACAAGAAAAATTACCGATCACAAAAACCTCACTTCGAAATCCGATATCGACACTTGGGCATACTCAAATGTTAGTGGAATCGATGTTAGAATCGTTCAGATTATCACACAATATAAGCTATGCCATTGTACGAGCGCCGAATTTAGCTGGTTTAAGCGAAAACGAAGATCCATATTTTGTTGAAAATTTTGGTACTGGATTGATCCCGGCGATTATGGAATGTGCGTTAGGCTGGCGCGATCATCTGGATATATATGGTACGACGTATGGAACAATCGATGGTACCGCTGAACGTGATTATTTACATATTGATGATTTTTGTGATGCTTGTGTCAACGTATTGCCACACTTGGAAGTTAGACGTGAAAAGCAGATTTTCAATGTCGGGTTAGGGAAAGCACATTCTGTGAAGGAAGTAATAGCGTGTGCAGAGGAGGTAGTAGGCAAAAAAATAAAAACTACCGATTCATTAGCACGTGAGGGCGATCCTTCCAGAATCTATTGTGATGTTTTTGAAGCGTGTGCAGCACTGGATTGGCGACCAAAATACGGCTCATTGAAGGATATAATAGTTTCTATTTGGGAAAAAATTAAGTTGAGCAACAAAGAATGATATTCATTATCCGGTTTAATGAATAGCATTACAACAAAGGACACTGAAATTTTTACAGTTGGGCCGTCGCAGTACCATCTGTTGAACGATGGAACCGGAACGTTGGCAAAATGGAGGATTGTATTAGCAGACGATTCTTGGCGGGAACTGCTGAATGTGCGTTCAAATAATGTTATTGCAGATTTTAATATTCGGGCGCTACCAATGATTGGATTGCCAAAAGAGCAGATGGAACATCTGCGATTTAAACAAGCAGAGCGCAGCACAAATTCAATAGTTTTCGAGTTAGATAACCACGATCTTTGTCGAACATGTATACCGCGGATTAAGTATGTTTTTTCGGATTTATCCTTTAAAATAGATTTACAATTGGAGAATATCAGTGCATTCCCAATATATTGGTGTCCAATTATTCGTCTCGGATTACACCTTCCATGGCATGAAAATTTATCCTTAGATCAATATTCATTATGCAGTAAATCCAAGAAGCGTCTAACCCTTAACAGAGATTATGTGATTCTTAATTCTGGAAAATGCCCGGAACGATTATCGCTTGCTGGATTGGAAGATGGGGATGTTTTAGCGGTTAGTGGTATACAGGACCCAAAAATCTCAATAAACACCAAAAATGAAGAGGAATCGGTACGCATTGCATTGGGTGGAAAATATCAGAATGCATACATTGGTTTACAAAAAACAAATAATGAATATTGTACTGAGCTGTTGTGTATGCTTGATTTACCTAGTGACGATGATGGCGATTTGTCACGCTGCAAATGTGTTACCAGTGAAAAATCCGGGGATTTTTCCATCGAATTGAGCGTTTGTTGAAGTTAATTTTTACGCTTTCCCCAGAACGATCGCAAAAATATGCACAATATCGGGTAAATCTCCAAGCGCCCGAGCAACATGATCAAACTAAGTATGATTTTTGTTGATGTATGCAAGGAAGCGATGTCATTTAAAGAACTTGGCTCAAATATAATTCCCGCATTCGAGATCGATGCTGTGACGATGGCCAATATGCTCGATGTATTTAACAATGGTTGAATTATACCAATTATGAATACTGTCGTTGCGATCAGAATGATATGCAAACAGAATATCGAAGTATGGTTAAGTACGACATCCTGATCTATGACGTTATTATTTATCCGAAGGGCACGTACTAATCTTGGTCGGAAAACGAGCTCTATTTGCTGTCGGATTGATTTGAAAATCACCAATAAGCGTGCAATCTTTACCCCACCAGCGGTTGATCCTGTACAACCTCCGATGAGCATCATGGTTAAAAGTAACACATATGAAATTGGGATCATTGTTATGTTTGTCGCTGAAAATCCAGTTGTTGTTACTGCTGAAACTACTTGGAATATTCCGTCTATTGGGTGCAAAATGTGCCTGTTAAGGATTAATATTAACCCACACATTATTCCCAATATTATGAAATATGCCTTAAATTCATCATTTTTTTTCAGCACTAGACGGCGGAACAAGAAAATTGAACTAATTACCTGAAAATTTGTCCCTCCAATGAGCATAAATATTATCGCAGTACATTTTATGCCAGTAGATTGGAAATGCATAAAACCGTCATTGTAGGTTGATAATCCTCCTGTTGAGACGGTGGTGAACGCGTGGCATATTGCGTCAAACAAGGACATCCCGAATTTATAAAACAATAATGTACAACATAAAGTCAGCGCGGCGTATATCATGGATATACCGTATGATATTCTTTTGACAGAATAGGCTGTTAATTCACCGTCTAAAACAGAGGTTTCATTATCATATAGTTTTTTTGTACATACACCACTAGGCAACAAAAATGTAAGTAGTACGATGATTCCCAATCCTCCTACCCATTGTGTAAGTGAGCGATAGAATAGGATACTTTTGGATAATTTTTCTACATTTTGGAATACCGATAATCCAGTTGATGTATATCCAATTACGGATTCAAAAAATGAATTACAAACCGAACTAGAGCGTTCGATTAATAGGTATGGTAGGGTACCAAATGCGATAATCACTGTCCAATTAAGTAATACAGAAAAGATAGCACCACGGTGATGTATTGTAGGACAACATCCCTTTGAATAATAT
>JAIDVZ010000129.1 GCA_029059365.1 Opitutales bacterium
GACCAAGGCTAGGTTAGGAATTGAATTTCTGGTAACAGAAATTGGTACAGTTATTTTTGTTTTTTAACTAAACTTTGACGAAATCTAGTAATTATGGCGACGACTGAACAACAACCTAATTTCGGGAAATTACGGCGAATCTTTTTCCCGATACAGACATACGAGTTGAAAAAGGCTCTCCCGATGAGCTTTATATTTTTCCTGGTATTGTTTAACTATACATGTCTGAGAAATATAAAAGATTCCTTAATCGTAACAGCTCCAAATTCCGGTGCAGAGGTTCTTTCGTTTTTGAAAGGTTATTGCGTCATGCCGTCAGCAGTCCTATTTATGTTGATTTATGCGAAAGCGAGCGATATTTTGAGCAACGAGAAGCTTTTCTATGCAACTCTAAGCCCATTTATTTTATTCTTTGGGGCTTTTGGTTTTATAATTTATCCTAATCTCGATATTTTACACCCAGCAGCTGAAACAATTGCAAATTGGCAAGCTAATTGTTCAAAAGCGTTGTATTGGCCACTCGCAATTGTTGGAAATTGGTCGTATGCGATATTCTTTGTTCTTGCTGAGCTATGGGGAAGTACGATTCTTTCATTATCATTCTGGCAGTTCGCTAATCAGATTTGCAAGATGTCAGAAGCGAAAAGATTTTATGCGTTTTTTGGCTTGATTGGTCAGCTATCATTATTGTTGGCTGGTACATTAGGCGAACGTTTCTCTAAAGTACCTGCGAATCTTCCAGAAGGGGTTGATCCATGGGGAGTATCTTTGCACTGGTTGATGGGCATGGTGTTTATTGCCGGTGTTGTTACAATGTTGATATATCGCTGGATATATACCCACGTTTTGACCGATAAACGTTTTTATGACAAACCTGAATTACCAGGGGTATCGAGAAAGAAAAAAGCAAAGGTCGGTTTCTGGCAAAGTATAAAAATTATGGCGACTTCTCCGTACCTTGCTTTAATTGCCTCATTGGTTATTTGTTACGGAATTAGCATCAATTTAGTCGAAGGACTATGGAAGGGCCAGGTCAAATTGATATATACTGGGACAAATGAATTTAATGCATTTATGGCACGGTATTCATTCTACACAGGGGCTGTATCTTTAGTGGTCGTTATCATTGGCGGAAACATCCTTCGTATATTTAGATGGTTTACTGCTGCAATCATTACTCCATTGATGATGGCTGTTGCAGGAAGCATGTTTTTCGCATTCATCTTATTCCGCGACCGTTTCAGTGATGCTTTGGAATCTATTGGCTCTAATCCCGTGTCTTGCGCAGTTGTGTTGGGTATGACAATCATCATTTTGACAAAAGCAACCAAATATGTACTTTTCGATTGTACAAAAGAGATGGCCTACATTCCATTGGATGAAGAAATGAAGGTTAAAGGTAAGGTTATCGTTGAGGTTGTCGGTGGACGGCTTGGCAAAGCTGGTGGTGCATGGATACAATCAGGCTTGATGATGATCATCGGTTTGTTTAGCGCATCTGCGGTAAAATTGACAGACATCGCTCCTTATTTGTTCGGTATATTCTTAGTGATATGCGCATTGTGGATGTTTGCTGTTAAAGGTCTGTCAAAGCGAATTGAAGAAGTAGTTAAGGTCCAAGGCACTAAGTAATTAGGAAGTAAAGGACTAACTAGAACTAGATCGCTAACTTATTTGGTTAGTGGTCTTTTATTTTGTAGCTCGAAAGCCTGGAGGGTGTTATGCATCAACATTGCAATTGTCATAGGACCAACTCCTCCTGGCACTGGTGTAATCGCTGAACAAATTTCTTGTACGTGTTCGAAATCGACATCTCCAGAGAGACGGTATCCTTTTGGGCAAGTATTATCCGGGATTCGGTTTATACCTACATCGACCACTACTGCGCCATCTTTAATCATATTTTTTGTTACAAATTTAGGATTTCCAATGGCGGATATTAAAATATCACCGCTTTGGGCGATTTCAGCTAGATGTTTTGTTTGTGAATTGCATACCGTTACCGTTGCATTGCAGCCTTCAAATTTTTGGGATAACAATATCGATAATGGACGGCCAACAATGCGGCTTCTGCCTAAAATCACGACATGTTTACCAGAAAGAGAAATGTTGTAATAAGATAACAGTTTCCAAATGCCCAATGGTGTACACGCGACTAAACAATTGCGGTTGCCGTTGCACAACCTACCTATATTTGCTGGGGTGAATCCATCGACATCCTTTTGAGGATCGATTGCTTCAAACACACTTTCTTGAAAATTTTTATTTGGAAGCGGTGCTTGTACAATAATCCCATTAATGGTTGGATCTTCATTCAACGATTTGATTATTTCGAGAATATTATTTTTTGTTGCTGTGGATGGTAGCCGTATTAACTGAGTCTCTATATTAAGGCTTTTAGCGCATGATATTTTATTTCGGATATAAATTTCAGATGCCAAGTTGTTGCCGACAAGTATGATGGCTAAACGTGGTTTTGTGGCTAAAACTGCAGTTTGTTGAGCAATTTCGGCCGAAATTATTGACGCCAATTCTTTGCCGTTGAGAATTAAAGACATGCGAAAAATATGTA
>JAIDVZ010000013.1 GCA_029059365.1 Opitutales bacterium
CTTAAATATTTATTGGTGATAGAGCCTAAATTTTTGAGAATTTTAGCTCCGCGTGTGATTTTACAAAGACTTACATTAAGCCTAGCTGCGATTTCTCGCTGTGTATGTTTCTGAGACAGCATGCGTAAAATACGCCATCGTTTTGATAAAGTTATAAGTTCGGACGGAGTTAATATCTCCAAAAGAAATCCGTAAATTTCTTCTGAAGATTGTGCTTTATGCAGTAAATTGGCTATTTCTCTCACTTCGTTCATAACTTGTGTTTCTGTTTATAGAAACATAAAAAAGCAAAAAACATACGAGTCAAGATATATTTGAAAATTTATCGATTAAACACGTTGAGCACTCTGAGAAGATCGTGTTAAACTTTCCAAAGTTGAACGAATTGAGTGCTCATATATTCTATCGTTAAGCTGTATACGGATCCCTGCGATGAGAGTACGATCTTTTTCCAACTGCACGCGTAATTTGCGTCCGAGCTTTTTTTCGAAACATGAAACGATCGCATTTCTTTGCGGATCTGAAATTTCCTCATCGGAGTAGATGAGCAATTTTTCTTTTATGATCGCATGTTTGATTAAGCGGTAATATTCACGAAGGACAGGCAAGATGCCTGTATCTTTCGCAAGAATCTTCAGAATAGCGGAGATTTTTTTCTCATCAAGCAGACCATCGCTCATGGAGATCGCTAATAATTTAGCTGCAAATCGTCGTATGTTGGATCGTCTACGCATTATCGATTAGCAATTTTGAATTAGCATCTGCGCCGCTTGTTCGCGATATTTCGCGCGTTCTGTTTCAGATAATTCACGGGACAACACCTGTTCAGCAGCTTGAACAACGATTCCCTTTATTTCACCTTTGAGGCCTTCAAACATCGCATTACGTTCGTTCTCTATATCGGCATGCGCTTTAGCAATAATGCTCTGAGACAGCTCCTTACTTGCTTGTTTTTCTTTTAACATGAGGTCTGATGCTGTTTTTTGGGCATCACTAACTATATCAGTGGCCTCCGAATTTGCTTTCGATAATATTTCAGTGCGCTTACTATCGATGCTAGCGAGTTCAGATTTCATCTTTTCGCCGTATCTCAGTCCGTCCTGAATTTCCTGATTCCGTTTGTCCATAGATTTTATCACATCGCGGAACGCAAACCGATATAATAGATACGCAACAAGCGCAAAGTTCACCATCTGGACAGCCAACAGTGGTACGTTTATTCCGAATTTATCGAAAATAACGACCAGCCCACCGGTATCCATGCCAAAAATAGCATTCATATTACGCTAAGAACAGTACATAGAATGTTATCGCTTCTGCGAGAGCCATACCAAGAATGGATTGCACCAAAACTTTTCCAGATGCCCCTGGGTTACGACCAACAGCTTCAACTGCACGTGTACCAATCAATGTTACTCCAAGACCAGAAATAAAGCATCCACAAGCTTGTACCAATCCAGTACTGATATTTCCAGTAAGCTCTGCTAATATACTAAACATATAATTC
>JAIDVZ010000130.1 GCA_029059365.1 Opitutales bacterium
CTATAAACATCATTCCATATATTATCATACTGAGTAAAAAAGTCGGCAAGACTCGATTAAATATACTGTTATGCATATAAATCTCTATCACTGCTTCAAGCAAAGTTATACTTCCGAGTAAAAAGCACGATGATCGGAACAAAAATCCCAACAATATAGTCATTCCACATACGATGTGCATAGACGCAAGTATAACACCAAAAAGCATCGGAGAAAAATTAATCCCTAATACCTGTAATATCTTTCCGAGTAACACAAGAGCATTATGTCCACCAACAAAAAAATGCACACCGGTAATAGCAAAATATACACCTATAAAAAATCTGATAAATAATTTACCGAAATTTTCGGTATCAAAATTTATGGTTGTACTCATGCTCGAAAACGATAGAAAAAGTTTCCATTAAGACGAGCAAAATGATGCTTGATTGTTAATGAAGTACCAATAAAAGATTAATCGATGAGCAAAGATTCACAACATGACACGAAAGCAATCGAGTTAGCTATGAGTGCGATCAATCGCCAATTCGGAGATGGATCGATCATGAAGCTTGGAGATGCCAAACAAATGAACGTGTCCGTCATTTCCACCGGATCACTAGCACTTGACCTCGCACTTGGTGTGCACGGACTACCTCGTGGCAGAATATGCGAGATATTTGGTCCGGAATCGTCTGGGAAAACAACATTTTGTCTAAGCGTGATCGCTGAGGCACAGAGACATGGCGGAAATGCGGTGTTTATAGATGTTGAACATGCACTTGATCCACGATATGCAAAGGTGGTTGGGGTAGATCTTGATAGCTTGATGGTCGCTCAGCCAGAAAGTGGAGAGGATGCTTTAAATATCACCGAAACGCTCATCCGTTCTGGTGCAATCGATGTGATCGTTCTGGACTCTGTTGCAGCATTAATTTCCAAGGCTGAACTAGATGGACAAATGGGCGATGCTACTGTTGGCTCACAAGCACGTTTAATGAGCCAGGCGATGCGCCGACTGACATCCGCGATAAGTAAAACAAATTGCGTGTGTATATTTACTAACCAGATTCGCGAAAAAATCGGTGTAATGTTTGGTAATCCAGAAACTACTCCCGGTGGTCGGGCATTAAAATTTTTTGCATCGGTTAGGTTGGATATCAGACGAATTGCCCAGATAAAGGATAACGCTGGTAAAGTAACCGGCAATCGGACTCGTGTAAAAGTCGTAAAAAATAAGGTCGCTCCGCCGTTTACAGAGTGTGAGTTTGATATAATGTTTGACGAGGGGATCTCACGTACAGGTTCCTTGATTGATCTTGGTATAGAGCATAAAATTCTAGAGAAGAAAGGAGCGTGGATCTCATATGAAGGGAAGCTTATCGGACAAGGACGTGAACTCGCTAAGCAATATTTACGTGCACATCCGGAAACCATGGACAAGATTGAGCGCGCGGTGATCAGTCGCGTACATGTATCCGGCGGTACGGTGTTAGGCGAGCAAGATGATACCGATCAGGATTCTGGAAGCCCACAGGCAGAAAATAAATAGAGAGAATACTTCCCATAAAAATTTTCAGTCATCCGAAAATTCTGGGAACCCTCTCAGTTTATGAATATTTCACGTATTCTCTTTGTCTTCTCGAATCGATTTGCGAATTTAAGCACCAGATTTTTCCAATATTTTTGTAAAAATCTGCAGTTAAGTGGTCTTATTATCCAAATCTTCAGTCCTGGTTCCCCGACTAATGTACGGATCAATTCTGCTTTACGAATAAAAAATAAGTTTTCAAATATCGGTTCGATGCAGTACGGGAAGTATGCTTCACCATCATATTCCACTATGCAGTCGATATCCCCACAACACCATATTCGACCGCGTTGATCAGCAAACCCACACAACCCGGTTGCTCGCCAACTTTGTTTGTGTTGACAATACACGATCTCCCCAAAATACCCAAGCGGCACCGGTTCGGCATCTTCCAATTCACACTTTTTTTGCATCGAAATTATCTTTATCACGATATCGGGATTCGGGTATCCGAGAACAATACCCGCAAAATTTCGTTCCAAAACGGAACAATGTTGGAGATATTCTTCCGTAGAAAGATGAAAAATTGGAAAATTTTTCAGAATAATATTTGCGCGCTTGCGTAAAAATTTAGAATAAAAGCCCTTGAAGATTGTCATCTTGTCGTTTGCGAATGGACGCTTATTAATCATTTACATAATAT